>NZ_JAUBSB010000013.1:0-135073 GCF_036702135.1 Microcoleus sp. LAD1_D3
TTCGGCGGTAATCGGGTAGGGAAACACTCGCGCTAATTGCTCCAACTTAACTTGTCTTTCCGATTGCAGTAGATTGAGCAGGATACTTAATACTAAAAACTGAGTACGAGTTAAGTGTTGCTGGAGATGCGTCTGATAAAATAGAGGTAACATAATTTGTGATAGGTCGTCGGTACTTTGAACGGGCCTATCTTTTTTTACCACAAGTGGGTCAACGCCTTACCTTGTCTAGCTTCTAACGGGGTTGTCACCCCCCCAGGATCGCTCCTGTTCTTGGGAAAGCGATCGATTATTCAGCAAGCCCTACTTAGTTTAGGTAAATTTGACAAGCTTCTGTAATGCTAAAACTGCATAATTGCAGCCCAAAAGCGTTTCGCTTCCAAGTTTTCACAACTGATAAAAAAATCCGACCCACATCTGCCGAATGTGGGTTGCATCTCACGGTATCAGCATCATCCACTATTGCGACGCTAACAGATGCACAGAAGAACCCGATCGCATTGTCCAAGAGTTTTTAGACATATTGAGTCAGGGATAGGGCGAGTGGTTTTTTCATAAGGGCGATCGCACAAACACCGCTCAGCTATATTTCCCTGAAGACTCAGCAGCATTAGCCAGCCTCTCCACGCCGGCTCGGACAATTACTGCCAAATCTGCGATCGGCATACATTGAATTTTTTTAAGCATATCGTTCGTATCCATCGGTTCCCGCATCGGCTTCCCGTCGAGATGACCTATGAGTTCTTCTAGCGTGAAACCAGCTCTAATAGCAATCTGAGTCAAATTTTCCGTATCCGGGATGCTCTGGCCTTTTTCCCACAACTGCACAGCAGTCGATGACACGCCCAAAAGCTTGCCAAAAGCTCGCTGGCTGAGGTCGCCACGCGCTAACTTAACAATCTCGATCAGTTTTCTCTTACCTTCTGCATCCACAATCGCAGTGACCACTTAACCACACTTAACCAGTTTACTTCTCAATTTATGAATTTTCCACTTGTTATTGACAATAAAACTTATCGCTGCTACTGTTACAAGTATACCAATCACTAAAAACTAGGATTTTAATAGCACCTTAAATAGCTCTACATCAACTGTCCTTACCCAGAAGACTCAGCAGCAGCAGCGAGCCTATCCATCACTGCTCTACCAATCACTGCTAAGTCACTAATCGGCATACATTGAATTTTCTTCAGCAGCTCATTGGTATTGACAGGTTCCGGCATTGGTTTGCCTTCGAGATGAGCCATCAACTCTTCCATTGTAAAGCCCGCTTTTGCCGCAATCTGAGTCAAATTTTTCGTATCCGGGAGTACCTGACCCTTTTCCCAATACTGAACAGCAGACCCAGAGACTCCCAATAGCTTACCAAAAGCGCTAAAACTCAGGTCGCCACGGGCTAGCTTAACAACTTCGCTCAGTTTCTTCCTAGCTTCTGCGTCCACAGTATTAGTCACCAGATCAACACAACTCCTAGTTTACTTATCTACCAAAAAATCTGTCTTTCTTGCTTGACAGCAAAAAGTTTACCAGTTAAAGTGTAAATACTTTTGAAATCATAATTGTATTTGTAGCCAATCAGGGGCAGTAAAAATGACTCGCAAGACACGCAACACCCGTCAAAGCCTGACAGCCTCCGGTTGGCTAAAACCCCAGTGCTGGCAAATCTCCAAAATAGAAGCAGCCGAAGCCCTAAGAATGCCCGTCAACCTCATAGTGAAAGTTTACCCCAAACAACATCAAGTAATAGTCGTTTACCTGAACAAGAAAGGACAAAAATGCAGTTCCTTTTTCAGCTACCGACTATTTGCCAGATGGCAACAAGAGGCGATCGCAGCAATTGCCAGTTGTCGAAACCAGCAAATCCTAGCACCCCTAGAAGTCATTGTACAATACGACCTCGAACATTTCAAATATCCAGTGGCGATCGCCGATGCAATTTGGGAAGCCCTACTCAACCAGATCTCCCGCGTAACAAGGGAACTGAGGCTGAGCAAACAATGCGCCTAGCCCCCCATCACTCCATCAATTAGTAGAAGCAGCCAACTCAGCCAAACGTTCCTGCTGATCCTGAGAAATGCAAGTTTGAATAATCCCCTCAATATCCCCTTCCAAAACACTATTGAGCGAGAAATTCTCCCCCAAACGGTGGTCGGTAGCCCGATTGTCCTTATAGTTGTAAGTGCGAATCTTCTCCGATCGCGAACCAGTACCAACCTGAGCCAAACGCCGCGACTTCACCTCATCCTGCTGCTCCCGCAACTTCATCTCATAGAGCTTAGCCCGCAAAATCTGCATCGCCCGCTCCTTATTCTGCAACTGACTGCGCTCCTCAGTACAGAAAATCCGAATTCCCGTCGGCTTGTGAAACAAATCCGCAGCAGTTTCCACCTTGTTCACGTTTTGGCCGCCAGCGCCGCCCGATCGAGCCGTGCTCATCTCAATATCCTTCGGATCGATGTGAATCTCCACATCATCCACCTCCGGCATCACAGCCACCGTCGCCGTCGAAGTATGCACCCGGCCGCCAGCCTCAGTCACAGGCACTCGCTGCACCCGGTGTACTCCAGCCTCAAACTTCAGCTTGCTGTAAACGCTGTCGCCTGTAATTTCCAGAATCACCTCTTTAAAGCCGCCCATTTCCGCCAGCGACTCGCTCACCAACTTCACCTGCCAGCCTTGAGTTTGAGCGTAGCGCGAATACAGCCGCAGCAAATCTCCCGCCCAAATACTAGCCTCATCACCGCCAGTACCGGCCCGAATTTCCAGCATAATATTCTTGTCATCGTTCGGGTCGCGGGGGAGCAGCAAAACCTTCAAACGACTTTCCAAACTCTCCAGGTTCGCCTCAAGTTCCTGAACTTCCAGCGCCGCCATTTCTTGCATATCTCGATCGCCCGCGGCTTCCTTGAGAACCTGTCGCGCGCCCACCAAATCTTCCTGAGTGGTTTTCCACAGAGCAAAAGTATCGACCACTTCCTCCAAGGACGATCGAGCTTTCGCTACCCGTTGAAACTCTTGATTGTCCCTAGCCACATCCGGGTCAGCCATGCGGCGAGTCAACTCATTAAAAGTTTGCTCTACCGACTTCAATTTATCCAGCAAATAAGATTCAGCCATTGTCAGTTGTCCTTTTTCAATCGATTTTAGATTTTAGATTTTAGATTTTAGATTTTAGATTTGAAGAACAGTGGGGATAGAATCCCGATCAAACTCAACTGCCTGCATAGCGAAGTCTTCAATCTAAACTCTCCAATCCGAGGGCGGATCGATTTGAGATGTTAGATTTTAGATTTTAGATTTTAGAACTCAAGAGCAGTTAGGATAGAATGTCGATCGAACTCTACGCGATCGAACTAAACTACCTGCATAGCAAGTCTTCAATCTAAAATCTAAAATCCGAGGGCGGTAAGTTGCCAGTAGAAAAAACTACTCTCAACAAACTGCGGACAAATGACAATCCAGCTACTTCTTCTTTTTGCCTTTACCAGCAGCCTTAGAAGCATCTGCTTTCGGATCTTCCATTTTCAGCGGTCCAGAGGAAGCATCTGCCTTCGGCATTTCTACCTCGGTCATGCCGTATTTCCGCATAAAGCGCTCCACACGACCTTCAGTATCAATAATCTTCTGAGTGCCAGTATAAAAAGGATGATTTCCCGACCAGACATCAACTTGAAGCTTTGGTCTAGTGGAACCAACAGTCATTACCAGTTCTCCGTTGCAATAAACCTGAGATTCCGGATACCACTCAGGGTGAATGCCATCTTTTGCCATTGTTTTTTACTCTCTAATTTTTGACTTTACAACCATTTTAGCTGTCCTAGGACTTGCGGACCAAAAACAGCCGCGATTTAGCCTTATATCTTGTGGAACCAGCGATCGGGAATCGGAAATAGACTTGAAAAAAAAGGAAGATAGAATCTGGATAATTTTGCCTTCTTCCTTCTTCCTTCTCTCCGTTACATCCGTTACATCCGTTACACAATCCGCTGCCGAACCTTGATTACCGCTTCGAGTATTGAGGAGCCTTGCGAGCTTTCCGCAAACCGTACTTTTTCCGTTCTTTTGCCCGCGGGTCGCGAGTCAAATAGCCTTCAATTTTGAGGGGTTTGCGGTTCTCCGGGTCTAATTGGCACAGCGCTCTAGCGACGCCCAAGCGAATTGAATCAGCTTGGCCTGTCAAGCCACCACCTTCGACTTTTACCAAAATGTCGTACTCATTTTCCAGACCCAAAGTTTCCAGAGGGGCCTTAGCGAGAGCCAAATAAGTAGGGTTGAATTGCAGGTACAAATCCCCCTCTTTACCATTGACAGTCAGTATGCCAGTGCCGGGAACCAAGCGCACCCGCGCTACGGAACGCTTGCGGCGGCCGGTACCCCAGTACACAGCGCGACCGGATGTATCTGTTGCTTGCATTACTCATTTCCTCCCGGAATCGTGTGAACAATTAATTCTTCTGGTTTTTGAGCTTGGTGCGGGTGGTTGGGGCCAGCGTACACCTTCAGTTTAGTAAACAGTTGTCTGCCGAGAGAAGTGTGAGGCAGCATTCCCCGTATAGCTTCTTCGACGATTCTTTCGGGCAAACGTGCTTGCAATTTGGCAAAAGTTTCTGTTTTCATGCCGCCCGGTCTTCCAGAATGGCGGCGGTAGATTTTCTGGGTGCGTTTTTTGCCAGTAACAGCGATTTTGTCCGCATTGATGACAATTACGAAATCGCCGGTATCCATAGAAGGAGTGTAAGTCGGTTTGTGTTTCCCCCGGAGGTACATGGCAACTTCAGTTGCCAGACGGCCCAGCCGTTGGTCAGCGGCATCGACCACGTACCACTTGTGCTCTAGGGAGTCTTGAGTAGGGACGTAAGTTTTGTTCATTGTTTGTTGTTAGTTGTCTGTTAACTGTTAACTGTTGTTAGGTGTCAGTTGTCAGTTGTCAGTTGTCAGTTTTTAATTGTTAGTTGTCCTTAGTTTTTTATTAGTAGTTACCTAATGACTAATGACTAATGACTAATGACTAATGACTAATGACTAATTTTGGCTGCGTGTCGTACCAGACCTCTGGGGGAAAGGGAAATTCTGAATAGCCAACCCGCAGCAGGCACAAACCTTGAGCGGGAGCGGCATATTTTACCATTTCTCGGCGTTCGTTGACCCAGATATCTGTGAAATTGTCGATCGGCCTTTCCCCGCGACCCACCTGCACCAGCAACCCCACCAGCAGCCGCATCATCCCGTACAGAAACCCGCTCGCCTGAACCTCAATATAGATAAGAGACCCAGAACGGTGACACTCTGCCGCTTGTACGTCCACCCAGGAATGGGGGCGGGCAGACCCCGCGCGGTGGAAAGCAGCCAGGTGATGCCGCCCGATTAGCGGTGTCAATGCTGTCTGAATCAAAGATTCATCCACAGGGGCGTGATAGCAGTGCCAAGCAAAAGGACGCACAAACAAATTAGGGGTCGGGTCTGTATAAAGGGTGTAGCGATAGCGCCGCCAACTGGCTGAGAACCGAGCGTGCCAGGTAGGTTCCACCTTTGCCGAAGCTCGAATTAAAATATCTTTTGCCAGTCGAGAGTTGAGAACGCTTGCCCAGCGGTGAGCCGGAATTGGGCCCAGGGCGTCAAAATGGGCTACTTGAGCAGCGGCGTGAACTCCCGCATCCGTTCTCCCGGCAGCGTGCAGCGTTACCGGGCGTTCCAGAACAGTCGATATTGCTGTTTCAATTTCTTCTTGTACTGTACGCTGGTTCGGCTGTCGCTGCCAACCGTGAAAGTTAGTGCCGAGGTATTGGATCACCAGAGCAACGCGCTGTATCGATTGGGGATTGTCGGTTGGGGATTTTGGATTGTCAGTCATAAATCACAAATCTCCAACCCAAAATTGAATTAAACCAGTTCAACGATCGCCATTTCGGAATTGTCTCCTTGACGGGGGACAGTTCGTACTACGCGGGTGTAGCCCCCGTTGCGCGAGCCGTACCGTTCTTGTGCCGCCTCAAACAAGGCGTGTACTAACTGTTTATCGTAGATATAGCCCATAGCTTGGCGGCGAGAGGCCAAGGAGCCATCTTTGGCCAGGGTAATCATCCTGTCCGCCTCTGAGCGCAGCGCTTTGGCGCGGGCTAGAGTGGTAGTGATTTTACCGTGGCGGATTAATTCGGTGGTCAGCGAGCGCAGTAGGGCGCGGCGCTGGTCAGCCGGTTTGCTGAGTTGGGGAACGCGACAGCGGTGACGCATGGCAGTTGGTAATTGGTAATTGGTAATTGGGCGCCGGGATAGTTCGCGAGTTTTGAGCGGTGAATTCTTTAACTTAAAAACTCACCTACTTAAAATTCAGAACTTTTTTACCCGTTACCCGTTGATTAACTTTTAGCTGATTTTTCCTGTGGCAAGGTAATGCCCAAGCGTTTTTGTAAAGCTTCAATCACTTCTTCTGCGGACTTCTGCCCGAAATTCTTGATCTCGAGCAAGTCTTCTTGGGTATAATCCAATAAGTCTGCGACTGAGTTGATCTGAGCCCGCTTGAGACAGTTGTAAGCCCGGACGGACAACTGCAATTCTTCGATCGGAATTTGGCTGGTAGGATCGGCTTCACCGGGATACTCTGGTTTGAGAGAATCTTGGGTGATGTCTTTGAGAGGTGCAAATAAATCTACCAGGATGTGGGCAGATTGACTCAAAGCTTCTTGAGGAGTCACGCTGCCATCAGTCCAGATTTCCATAATCAGCCGGTCTTTCTCGACCGTGCCGCCTACCCTAGCATCTTCAACGCTATAGTTAACTCTGCGAATCGGCATAAAGATGGCGTCAATTTGGAGAAAATCCAAAGCCGACCCATCATCGCGACTGCGGTCTACTGCTCGGTATCCGATGCCTTTTTCAATTCTGAATTCCATTTCCAGAACTGAGCCGGGCGAGAGAGTGGCAATGTACTGGGAGCGATCAATCAATTCCACCTCTGAGGGCAAATCGAATCTATCGGCCGTTACTGTGACAGGCCCCTCAATCCGCAACCTGCCGATTTGCGGCTGCTGAGAATGAGTTTTGAGGACCACCTCTTTCATGTTCAGGAGAATTTCTAGAACATCCTCACGTACCCCTTCGATCGTGGCAAACTCGTGATTGACGCCCGCGATTCGGACTGAAGTTACTGCTGTTCCTTCCAAATTTGACAGCAGAACTCGCCGAAGCGCATTCCCAACAGTTGTTCCTTGACCGCGATCGAGCGGTTCCAGGACAAATTTTCCGTACTGACTGCGGTCTTTGTCAGTGTTAGACTCTATACATTCAATTTGAAACTGCGCCACGGAGTGACCTCCCTTTTCCACTTTGGATTTTTGATTTTGGATTTTAGATTGCAGAGCATACCCCTGAACGGATTTCGGATTTTGGATGGACGGGGCAACAGTTAGAACCATTAGTTTTTGACTTTAAGCAGTTAGCCATTATCCAAAATCTAAAATCTAAAATCTCAAATCGTTTTAGACTCTACGCCGCTTGGGAGGGCGACAGCCGTTGTGAGGAATTGGGGTAACATCTCTAATCAGGGTGATTTCCAGTCCCGCCCCTTGCAGCGCCCGAATTGCAGTTTCTCGACCTGCTCCGGGCCCGCTCACCATTACTTCTATTTGGCGCATTCCTTGGTCGTTGGCTCTGCGGGCAGCACTTTCTGCTGCTGTTTGAGCTGCAAAGGGAGTCCCCTTTTTAGCTCCTTTAAAACCACTGGAACCTGCCGATGCCCAGGATATCACTTCGCCGTTGAGGTCGGTAATAGTTACAATCGTGTTGTTAAAGGTAGACTGGATGTAGCCTACCCCATTGGGTACATTCCGTTTCTGCTTTTTTGCACCAGATTTCTTGCCTGTTTGTTGTCGCGCCATATTAGTCTCTTTAACGTTTCTCTCAACTAATGTCCCGAAGCGCTAGGAGCCAGCAGCCCCCAGCGTATTTTTCCCAAAAAGATGTTACTTCTTGGAAGGTGCCTTTTTCTTGCCCGCAACTGTTCGGCGGACGCCACGACGGGTTCTGGCGTTGGTACGGGTTCGTTGTCCCCGCACCGGCAGACCCAAACGGTGACGCCGACCGCGATAAGTTCCGATGTCCATCAGGCGCTTGATGTTCATTGACTCCCAGCGCCGGAGGTCTCCTTCGATTTGGTATGTGGTTTCTACATGAGCCCGCAGAGCTGTCACGTCGGCCTCTGTTAAATCCTTGACGCGAGTGTCAGGATTTACGCCTGTTGCAGCGATAATTTTTTGGGCTCGCGACAAGCCTATTCCGTAAATGTATGTCAGACCTATTTCGACGCGCTTATCGCGTGGAAGGTCTACCCCGGCAATCCGTGCCACACTTTTTGTCTCCCTAGTTTTCCTGTTTGGCTACAATGTTCAATTAGGATGCACCTGCGTGCATTGCCCAATCTTCCTTTTTTCTAACCTTGGCGTTGTTTGTGTTTCGGGTTAGTGCATATCACCATCACTCGACCGCGACGGCGGATGACGCGACATTTCTCACAAATTTTTTTGACAGATGCTCGAACTTTCATCTTTCTTCCTGCCTGGAGAACCCCGCTCTACCGGAGAGCAGGCACGCTGGGACTGCCCGTAGAGCGGTGGGAGGAGAGGCTGGGCAAGGTGTAGGCCTCTCCTCGATTAAATTGTATAAAGTGCGGGTTGTTTCATGAAGGAGCCCGCTTGCACCCACTCCCATTGCTGGGTAAAGTTCGGCTGCACAAAACAAAAATGTTTGTGAGCGATACTTTTACGGTGTAACAATGACTTAACCCGGTACACCGATGGGTTGTTGACGCCCTTCTCGGCAACACTACAAACGTAGCATTATAGCATAAATTTGAAGCTTTTTACCAAATTCTCTCTAAATTAAACTTAGAATTAGTTTTTAGAAAGTTTTATCTAAGCCTATTTTTTCCGAAGGCGATAAGTAATCCTGCCTTTGGTCAAGTCGTAGGGAGTCAATTCGACTTTGACGCGATCGCCAGGCAGAATTTTGATGTAGTTGCGGCGGATCTTGCCGGAAATGTGAGCCAGCACGTTAAACCCATTATCTAGGTCAACGCGAAACATCGCATTGGGCAGGGATTCCGTCACTGTCCCTTCCATTTCAATTAAATCTTGCTTAGACAATTTGGTATTTACCTCAACTCTACATTTGATTAACTAGGAGTGTCCCGGCGTTGGTCTCAAAACCTATTTACTGGTAGGAGTCAAACGGGAACGGGGGGCAATAATTAGGGCGACTCGATCGACTTCTGGACTCAACCAACCGCTCGCTTTAGCTTTACTTGAGTAAAGTTGTAGCAATTAGTATTGAGTTCAATCCTGTTTCTAGCAACCCTCACAAAACCTGATAGCACAAAAAGCTCCTAGTTAACATATCTTAGCAAAAGCTGGTGAGTAACAAGCTGTATTGAGAGGGTTCAAGAGTCGCCAGAGAGAGCTTGCTGCAGTTCTGCGGTGACTAATTCCATCGGTCGATCACCATCAACCGCAACTAACTGTTGACGGCCGCTGTAAAAATCAATCAAAGGCTCAGTTTGCTCGCGATAAACTTGCAACCGGCGGCGGATCGTCTCCTCATTGTCATCCTGCCGGCCCCGCGACAGCAGGCGAGACACCAAAATGTCGTCAGGCACGTCGAGATTAACAGCTTTGACACCAAATTTCGGGTTAGATGTACTCTCCTCGGCACCGCTAAGCTTGTGCAGCAGTTTGTCTAAAAAAGTTGCCTGGGCAACAGTGCGGGGAAAGCCGTCGAGAATCCAGCCCGCATTCGCGTCCGCTTCATTCAAGCGTTCCTGCACGATATCCATCAGCAATTGGTCTGGAACCAACTCACCCTTGTCCATGTAGGCTTGCGCCTTTAGGCCCAAGGCAGTTTTCGCCACCACGCAGGCGCGCAGGATTTCGCCCGTAGAAATGTGGGGTATTTTCCAGAGAGCGGCTAATATCTGAGCCTGAGTTCCCTTTCCCGCCCCTGGAGGTCCCATGAAAATAAATTGCATTACGATTACTTCACCATTCCTTCATATCGCTGGGAGATGACGTAAGTTTGAATTTGTTTAGCAGTTTCGATCGCCACACCTACTAGAATCAGTAAGGAAGTTGCGCCAAAACCTCTAAAAGTTTGCACCCCGATCGCGCTTTCTACAGCAGTTGGTACAATGGCCACCAGACCGAGAAAAATCGCTCCCAAGAAAGTCAAACGGTTCAAAACCTTCTCCACATAATCACTCGTTTTCTGACCCGGACGAATTCCAGGAATGCTAGCGCCCATTTTCTTCAAGTTCTGAGACATATCTACGGGGTTGACAATCAACGAAGCGTAGAAATAGCTGAAGAACAGAATCAAAGTCAAATAAAACAGCGCGTAAGCCCAAGGCGCTGGCCCGTCCGGCCTCAAAACATTAGCAACTTGAACCAAAAACGGGTTATTGAGAGACTGAGCGAGGAAAGAAGGCACAATCAACACCGAAGATGCAAAAATAATCGGCATCACTCCACCTTGATTCAAGCGCAGGGGCAGATAGCTCCGGCTCTCCCGATAAACTTTGCGGCCGACTTGGCGACGGGCCGAAATAATCGGAATGCGGCGAGTACCTTCCTGAACAAAAACAATCCCGACAATCGTCACCAAAAAGACCAGCAGCAGAACAACTACACGGCCGACAACTTGCGTGTCCCCACTTTGAGCCAATTCAAAAGTTTGTCCCAAAGAGCGTGGCAAAACCGACACAATGTTGATAAATATCAGCAGCGAGGCTCCGTTCCCGATACCTCGCTCCGTCACCACTTCCGATATCCACATCACAAACATTGATCCGGCCGTCAGAGCCAAAGCAGTTTGTGCTATGAATAAAGGCGATGGAGATTGAGCAAAAGGGCTGACCCAAATCGCAATGCCAATACTTTGCAGAATGGCCCAGCCCAAAGAAACGTAGCGAGTAATTTGAGAAATCTTGCGCCGCCCTGCTTCTCCTTCATTTTTCTGCAAGTCTTCTAAGCTTGGCAGAGCCGCAGTTAGAAGTTGCACAATAATTGAAGCATTAATGTAGGGCAAAATCCCCAGCGCGAAAATCCCCAAAGCTGACAAGCCGCCTCCTGAGAACAAATCCAGAAAGCCAATTAAAGGGCTATTTTCGACGTTTTGGGCAAAGGCGACTCGATCGATGCCAGGGACTGGCAAGTGGACACCCAGGCGTACTAAAATCAGTAAACCAATGGTTACGAGTATGCGGCCTCGCAAACCAGCAGCTTGAGCCATCTGCATGAATGTCTCTTGTGCAGTTGGCGCTTTCTCTCTACTAACGTCCATAGTTACGATTTTGGATTTTAGATTTGGGATTTTCGACTAAATCATTTTCTGATAGCAAGCTTGAGGATTTGAGATTTGGACAGACTCTCAAACCTCACATCTTCACGCAACTAATTCGCAACTTCCGCCTGCAGCTTCTATTTTGGTGCGAGCACCTGCGGTAAAAGCCGAGGCGCGCACTTGCAGAGGCACATTCAGTTCGCCATCTCCTAAGATTTTCAGCGGCCCATTGTCAGTATTGACAATTTTCGCTTGGATCAAAGAGGTGAGAGTAACTTCTGTGTTTGCTGGCAGGGATGCTAATTTACTTACATTAATGGTAGTGTACTCTTTGCGGTTCACTAAAGGGAAGCTTTTCAGCTTGGGCAGGCGGCGGTAAAGAGGGTTTTGACCACCTTCAAAACCGGGTCTAGTGCCGCTACCGGCTCTAGATTTTTGACCGCGCATCCCTTTGCCGGAGCTCGCGCCTTGACCGGCAGAAATACCTCTGCCCAAGCGTCGGGGGCGCTTTTGGGAGCCTGCTTTGGGTCGGGCGTCTTGCAATCTCATAGTTTTAGTAATTGGTAATTGGTCTTTGGTATTTAGAGAGTGGGTACGCAGTAGTTTTGAGTGCGTGAGTTTTGAGTTGGGGATGTTTTTATTTTCCACACAAGCACTTAACACTCAAAACTTACAGTTTCCCAATCTCGCGTGCCCTAACCGTAGAGGTTTTCTACTGGAATTCCGCGCTCTTGAGCAACTTCGGACAAGGTGCGGAGGGTCGAGAGGGCATTGACTGCGGCTCGGGCGTTGTTTAAGGGATTTCCAGAACCTAGCTGTTTGGCTAAGATGTTGCGGACTCCTGCTAGTTCCAGAACAGTTCGCACTGCTCCCCCTGCAATTACCCCGGTTCCCGGAGCGGCCGGCCGCATCATGACTTTCGCTCCGCCACCGTCACCGTTGATGGGGTGAGGGATCGAGTTAGATTTGGTGAGGGGGACTTCAATTAGGTGCTTTTTGCCGTCAGCGACGCCTTTTTTAACGGCACCGATTACGTCACTAGCTTTGCCGACTCCCACTCCAACTTGACCGCGTTCGTTGCCGATAATGACTATGGCGCGGAAGCTAAGTTTTTTACCACCTTTGACTACTTTGGTAACGCGCCGGATCTGAACGACCCGCTCTTGCCATTCGGATTCTTTTTCGCGCGTTTTGTTGTTGCTGCTTTTTTTCTTGTTGCGCTGTTCTTTTTGTTCTGCCATAGTTTTGTTTTTTGGGAATTGGGGATTAGTAACTGGTAGTTGGAAATGAGAAATTAACAATTAGGAATTAAGAATTTTGTTGTATATTCTTTTTTCCTTCTTCCTTCTTCCTTCTTCCTTCTTCCTTCTTCCTAAAAGTCTAACCCGGCTTCGCGAGCTGCTTCTGCGAGGGCTTTAACGCGACCGTGATAGAGGTTGCCCCCGCGATCAAATACGACTTTGACTATGCCAGCGCTGGAACAGCGTTTGGCAATCAACTGACCGACTTGGGCGCTCGCGGAGCAGTTGCTTCCAGAAGAGAGAACGGACTTCAAATCCGGGTCGAGGGTTGACGCGGCAGCCAAAGTGTGCTGTGTCGTGTCGTCGATTACTTGGGCGTAGATGTGCTGCTCTGATCGAAATACCGCTAATCTGGGACGTTCGGAGGTGCCGAACACCTTGCGCCGCACGCGGCGGTGTCTGCGGTGAACTGATTCTTTGCGAGTAAGCTTCATGATTACTTCTTACCTGTTTTGCCTGTTTTACCAGCTTTGCGACGGACAACTTCGCCACTGTAGCGAATGCCTTTGCCCTTGTACACTTCAGGCGGACGCACCGCGCGGATGCGGGCTGCTGTATTGCCTACGAGTTCTTTGTCAATGCCGGAGACAATGACGTTGGTGTTGCCTTCAACTGCCATTGTGATGCCTTCTGGAGGGGGCATTTCAACGGGTTTGCTGTAACCGACGTTTAAAATCAGGTTCCGTCCTTGAACCTGTGCCCGATAACCTGTGCCGATAATTTCGAGGCGCCGCTGAAAACCTTGGGATACACCTTCGACCATGTTGGCGACTAGGGTGCGGCACAAGCCGTGCAGTTGTCTGGCGACGCGAGATTCGTCTCGGCGGGTAACGAGTAAAGTCTCGCCTTCAATTCCCATGAGGATTTCGGCTGGGATTACTCGGGAAAGTTCACCTTTAGGGCCTTTGACGGCTACTTTTTGACCGTCTAGGGTGATGGTGACTTTCGTGGGAATGCTAATCGGACGCTTGCCAATTCGCGACATAGTTTTTTGTCCTTTGTTTTTAGTTATTAGTCCTTGATGATTAATCTTTAGTTATTAGTCCTTAGTTATTGATTTTTGAGTCTCTTGCCAACGACCAGTGACTAATGACTAATGACTAATGACTACCAAACATAACAAAGCACTTCACCGCCCAAACCTTGGCGTCGAGCTTCTCGATCGGTCATAATGCCGCTGGAGGTAGAAATAATGGCTATGCCAATTCCGCCTAATACTCTGGGCAATTCTTTACGGTTCGAGTAAACGCGCAGTCCTGGTTTGCTGACTCGCTTAAGTGCCGTGATAATGGGCTTGCGAGTTTTACCTTTGTACTTTAGAGAAAGCACTAAATGTCGCTTGATCCCTTCTGGTTCTGCTTCTTCAATTTCGCTGATAAAGCCTTCACTTTTGAGGACTTGGGCGATGCTGCGGGTCATTTTTGTAGCTGGAATTTGCGTTGTTTGGTGGCGCGCCATGCAAGAATTGCGAATGCGCGTCAACATATCTGCTATGGTATCGTTAGCTGCCATCTTTTGCTTCTTACTCTAGTGCTTAGTTGTCCCGGAACGGCATTCCCATTTCTTTAAGCAAGGCGCGTCCTTCTTCGTCGGTGTTTGCTGTGGTGATAATTGAAATGTCCATGCCTCGAATTTGATCGATGCGGTCATATTCTATTTCTGGAAAAATTAGCTGTTCTCTCAGACCCAAGCTGTAGTTGCCGCGCCCGTCAAAGCTTTTGGGGCTGATGCCGCGGAAGTCGCGGATTCGGGGGAGTGCGAGGTTGATCAGCCGATCGAGAAAATCGTACATCCGATCGCCGCGCAGCGTCACCATAACGCCTACGGGTACTCCTTTGCGGATTTTGAAGCCTGCGATCGCTTTTTTGGCCCGCGTCACCACTGGTTTTTGCCCGGTGATGATGCCAATTTCGTTGATCGACGAATCCAGTGCCTTAGCGTTTTGAGATGCTTCTCCCAAACCGCGGTTCACTGTGACTTTGACGAGTTTGGGAACCTGATGGATATTAGTATATTTAAACTGATCCATCAGTGTGGGAACGATTTTTCCTTGATAAAGAACCTTGAGTTTGTCCGGCATAGTTTTTGTGTTTCGTTAACTGTCCCTGGGCTTGGTCAGGGAATTTGTCGATTGTCCGTCCCACCGATGCTAGCTGTTAGTTATGAGTTGAAAAGTCACTGGTCTGAAGGCGGACTAATGACCGATGACTGATAACAAATCACTATTAATCGATGATTTCTCCAGTTTTTTTGAGCTGTCGCAGTTTCCGGCCGTCTTCGCTAAATGTATAGCAAACGCGGCTAGCTATTTTTTCTTTTTCGGAATAGTGCATGACATTTGAGCTGTGAATGGGAGCCTCAAACGTGAGTATTTTCCCGGACTCTCCCTCTTGCTGGGGCTTGACGTGCTTGGTTCTGATGTTTACACCTTTAACAACTACTTTGCTGACTTTAGGATATGTCTTTAAGATTTCTCCGACTTTTCCTTTCTCTTTGCCAGTAATTATTTGCACGGTGTCGCCTGCTTTGACGTGCATTCTGTAGCGCTGCGATTCGCTAGTTGGTTTACCCTTTTTTCCGTACATTTTAAAGTACCTCCGGGGCTAAGGAAACGATTTTAGTAAAGTTTTTGTCGCGCAATTCGCGGGCGACGGGGCCGAAGACGCGAGTGCCTTTGGGGTTGCCGTCTACGTTGATAATAACGGCGGCGTTATCGTCAAAACGAATGCTCATGCCACTGTCGCGGCGCAGACCTTTGCGGGTTCTGACAATGACGGCCCGAACGACATCTGATTTTTTGACGGCCATATTGGGGATGGCGTCTTTGACGACGGCAATGATGACATCGCCGACTCCGCCGTAGCGACGGTTGCCGCCTCCCAATACGCGGATGCACATCAGTTTGCGGGCTCCGCTATTGTCGGCGACATTGAGGTATGTCTGGGGTTGAATCATGGTGATTGTTGAGTGTTAACTGTTGACTGTTAACTGTTAACTGTTAACTGTTGACTGTTGACTGTTGACTGCTAGTTGATTGTTAATTTTTGATCGGGAGATCGCGATGTCGCAATTAACTGTTAGCCGTTTTTTGTCCCGAAAATCTCAGCAACCGTCCAACGTTTGGTTTTGCTCAGTGGGCGAGTTTCAGTGATGCGAACGCGATCGCCCGATTTGCACTGATTTTCTTCGTCGTGAGCTTTGTACCGCTTGGTGCGGACTACGATTTTGCCGTATTTGGTGTGGGAGGAGCGGTTTTCGATTGCTACCACGACGGTTTTATCCATCTTGTCGCTGACTACTACGCCAACTCGTTCTTTAATTGCCATAGCTACCTATTTTTGTTGTGCAATTGACTTTTTTTAGCTACTGTGCGATCGTCGGCTCGGCTGCTTCTGACTCTTGGCTGACTGCTGCGGTTGCAGCAGGCTGTGCTACCTGTTTAGATGCGGCTTTTTGCTGCTGCTGCTTCTTTCTCAGCAACGATTTGGCGCTCGCGTTCAACTGTCATCAATTGAGCTAGCCGGTGTTTGGCATGCTTGAACAGGTGAGGCTTTTCCATGCGGCCGGTAGCTTGCTGAAGCCGCAATTCCATTAGTTGGCGCTTGACGGCTAAAATTTGCTCTGCTACTGCAGCATCGCTTAATTCTCTAGCTTCTTTAATCTTGGTCAAAGACATAATTGTGTGCTTTCTCGTTAGCGAGCGGTATGACAGAAGACAGAATTGTCTCTTAGGCTGAAGGTCGAAGGAAAGAAAAGTTATGAAAGCCAGATTTTAAATTGCTGTAGCCGTTTAAAATGCTGATTAATACAGACCTAATTCTACCTTCGCTCTTCGCTATGACTGGTCTTCTTCGCGAGTGATGAACTTGGTTTTAATTGGTAATTTGAAAGATGCCAAACGCATTGCTTCGCGGGCAGTTTCTTCACTTACGCCGCCAATTTCAAACATTACCCGGCCCGGTTTGACCACGGCAACCCAAAACTCTGGTGCGCCTTTACCAGAACCCATCCGGGTTTCGGCTGCGCGCTGGGTGACTGGTTTGTCGGGAAAAATGCGAATCCAGATTTTGCCGCCCCGGCGGATATAGCGGGTCATGGCGCGGCGTCCGGCTTCTATTTGGCGGGAAGTGATCCAGGCGGGTTCGATGGCTTGGAGCGCGAAGTCGCCAAAGCTAACTGTGTTGCCGCGGGTGGCAATACCGCTCATTCGCCCGCGCTGTTGTTTGCGGAATTTGGTTCTTTTAGGGCTTAACATGGCTTTGGGAGTTGGGTAATTGGTAATTGGTAATTGGTAGTTGGTAATTGCTAATTGCTAATTGGTTTGGAACAACTGACACTTAACAAGTGACAACTAACAGTTAACAATTAGTTAGCCTTCGTTCGATCGATCTTCAAAGTTCTGGCGACGGCGCTTTTGTTTGGTGCGGGGCACTGCGGCATTTGGTGCAGCTTCTTGTTCTTGTCCGGGAATAATTTCGCCTTTGAAAACCCAAACTTTAATGCCGAGAATACCGTAGATGGTTTGAGCAGTGCAGTAGGAGTAGTCGATGTCTGCCCGCAGCGTGTGCAAGGGGACTCTTCCTTCGCGTGTCCATTCGGTACGCGCGATTTCTGCGCCGTTGAGGCGTCCGCTGACTTGAATTTTGATGCCTTGGATGCCGACTTTTTGAGCGCGGGTGATTGCTTGGCGGACGACTCGGCGGAAGGATACGCGCCGTTCTAGTTGCTGAGCGATGTATTCTGCGATCAGTGTGGCATCGGCGTCTACTCGCTGGACTTCGACGACGTTGATGCGGATTTGGCGGTTGCTACCGAGTTGCTGCTGCAAACCGACGCGCAGAGTTTCGATGCCTGCTCCGCCGCGGCCTACGACAACTCCTGGTCTGGCGGTGAACACTTCTAGATCGATTTGATCGGCTTTCCGCTCAATTTTGACCGAGGAAATGCCAGCATTGCTGAGGGTTTTACGAACGTACTTGCGAATTTTATAGTCTTCTTGCAAGAGTTCTGGATAGTTTTTGGGGTCAGCAAACCAGCGAGAGCGGTGCTCTTGGGTAATGCCGAGGCGAAAACCAATTGGATGTATTTTTTGGCCCATAATAGTTGATGAGTTAATTGGTAATTGGTAATTGGTAACTGGTAATTGGTAATTGGTGATTACCCATTTTTTTCAACTTTAAGCTGTTTATTACCTATTACGTTTTTCCCTGGTTTAGTTTTCTAGGAGCGGAGCTACTACTACGGTAATGTGACAGGTTGGCTTGCGGATTTGGTAGGCGCGACCTTGAGCGCGGGGTCTAAAGCGTTTGAGGACTGGGCCTTGGTCTGCGTAAGCTTGAGACACTACTAGCTTGGATTTATCCAATCCTGCGTTGTGTTCGGCGTTGGCTACTGCCGATCGCAAAACTTTGACAATTGGTTCGCAGGCGCGGTAGGGCATGAATTCGAGTAAAATCAGCGCTTCTTGGTAGCTTTTGCCGCGAATTTGGTCGAGGACTCGGCGCACTTTGAAGGGGGATGTCCGGATGTAACGGGCGATCGCCTTAATTTCGGATGTGGTATCTATAACCATTTCGATTTTGGTAATTGGTAATTGGTAATTGGGGAAAAGGTAATGGGTAATTGGTATTTTTTCCTACTACGTATTACCTGTCACCTAATTAGGCTATCTTTTTGCCTTTTTATCACCACTTTTAGCGTGACCTCTAAAGGTACGAGTGGGGGAAAATTCTCCGAGTTTGTGGCCTACCATTTGGTCTGTGAGGTAGACTGGTACGTGCTGTCTTCCGTTGTGAACGGCGATCGTGTGACCTACCATTTGGGGCAGGATTGTGGAAGATCGCGACCAAGTTTTAATTACTTGTTTTTGGCCAGCGGCGTTCAGTTTTTCGATTTTTGTCATCAGATTATCTGCGACAAACGGGCCTTTTTTTAGAGATCGAGACATGATTTTTTTAGTGATTCAGGAGTCATTAGTCAGGATTCAGCAGTCATTGGTCATCAGTCCTCAGTCATTAGTTAGCAGTTAACAACGGCAGACTGAAGACTCCTGACTGATGACTAACTTTGTCTGCCGCCCTTGCCGCGCTTGGAAGATTTGCGGCGGCGCCGGACGATTAAATCGTCGCTGCGCTTGTTTTTGCGTCGAGTTTTTGCACCCAATGCTGGTTTACCCCAAGGAGTGACCGGTCCCGGACGTCCGATGGGAGCTCTGCCTTCGCCACCGCCGTGCGGGTGGTCTACCGGGTTCATGACGCTACCGCGAACGGTGGGTCTGCGACCTTTCCAGCGGGTGCGGCCGGCTTTACCCAGGCTGAGGTTTCTGGCGTCTGTGTTGCCGACTTGACCGATGGTGGCGTAGCAGTCGGCGCGGACTTTGCGCTGTTCCCCGGATGGCAGTTTGAGGGTGACGTAGCTACCTTCTTTTGCCATTAGCTGAGCGCTGGAGCCCGCGGAACGAACGATTTGTCCGCCTTTTCCGGGTACTAGCTCGACGTTGTGGATGCTGGTACCAAGGGGAATGTTCTTCAGGGGGAGGGCGTTACCGATTTCGATCGGTGCGTCTGGACCTGAGACAATTACTGTACCGACGTTTAAGTTGAGCGGGTGAAGGATGTACCGTTTTTCGCCGTCTTTGTAGAACAGGAGGGCGATGCGGGCGTTGCGATTGGGGTCATATTCGATCGCCTTGACGGTAGCGGGAATGCTGTGTTTGTCGCGGCGGAAGTCGATGTCTCTATACAGCCGTTTGTGACCGCCTCCCCGGTGGCGACAGGTGATGACGCCTCGGTTGTTGCGACCTTGTTTGGTGTGCTTATTGCTGGTTAGAGACTTTTCGGGTTCTGATCTGGTAATTTCAGCGAAGTCCGAGACGGTCTGTTCCCGGGTGCTGGAGGTATAAGGTCGGTAAGAACGGATGCCCATAATCGATTTTAGATTTTAAATTTTAGATTTGGGATGCAAGGACTTGGCGGTTTTGGATTTTAGATTTGGGATTATCAGTTAACTTGCTAGCTTTCTTGGTTTGGTATTTTCACCTGTTAACCGCAATCTAAAATCTAAAATCTAAAATCCAAAATTGGCTAAACTTCTGGGAATAGGAGTTTGCGGATCGAGTCTCCGTCGGTCAGAGTTACGGTAGCTCGCTTGTAACAAGGTTTAAAGCCGACGAATTTGCCAACTCGACGCTTTTTGCGCGGCGGGTTTTGGGTGTTGACGCCGATGACTTTCACCTTAAAGAGTTCTTCGATTGCAGCTTTGATTTGAGGCTTGGTCGCTTTGGGGGCTACATCGAATGTGAATTGATTTAATTCCATCATTCGGGTAGCTTTCTCGGTGAGAATCGGACGCTGGATCAAATCTGCGTAGTCGCGGGGGTCGATTTTACTCACCGTAAATCTCCTGAATTTTAGCTATGGCTGTAGATGTGACGATAATTTTGTCAGCCGCGAGAACGTCGTAAACATTCAGGGAGGTTGCCAAGATAACGTTTACTAATTCGATGTTGCGTCCTGATAAGTAGACGTTGGGTTGCGGTTCTGGCAAGATTAACAGAACTTTTGTATCGGGTTCGATGCCCCAGCGGGCGATCGCACTCAGCAATTCTTTGCTTTTCGGTCTCGGAAATTGCTCTGCAAATTCTTCAACCACAATGATGTCTTCGGTGCGACTTTGGAATGCTGTCCGCAAAGCGAGACGGCGTTCCTTTTTGTTCATTTTGACTTCAAAGTCTCTCGGTTTTGGTCCGAAGATGACACCGCCGCCCCGCCACAGCGGAGAACGGATTGAACCTGCTCTGGCTCGGCCGGTGCCTTTTTGACGCCAGGGTTTGCGGCCACCGCCTCTGACTTCCGATCGAGTTTTGGTGGAAGCATTTCCTTGACGGGCGTTATTCATTTGCCGCGTCAATGCTCTGTGAACGATGTGAGACGCATTTTCTTCTTTGGCTACGCGCAGTTCTAAAGTTGTTTCCCCAACTTCTTCGCCTTGCCAATTTCGGACTACACAATTAACCATATCTTTTGTCCTTTGTCTGTTGTTAGTTGTCTGTTGTTAGTTGTCTGTTGTCTGTTGTCTGTCGTCTGTTGTCTGTTCTCAGTTCTTAGTTTTCAGCTCTTAGTTTTCAGCTTTTAGTTCTTAGTTATTGCTTGCTACTAACGGCCAACCACTATCTACTGACTGCTGACTACTGACTACTTACTACTGACTAACGTCCTACTTTTTTCTCAGGCACAACATTGACTAAGGCGCCAGCTTTGCCGGGAACTGCTCCCTTAATTAGCAGCAAATTCTGCTCTGTATCCACCCGGACAATTGTTAACTTGCGGACGGTGACTTGAACGTTGCCCATACGTCCTGCCATTCTTTTGCCGGGATAAACGCGACCAGGAGTCGTTCCAGGCCCGATCGATCCAGGCTCGCGGTGGTTCTTGGAACCGTGAGACATGGGGCCTCGTTTAAAGTTGTGGCGCTTTTGAAAACCTGCAAAACCTTTACCGATGCTGGTACCGATGACATCTACTATTTGTCCCGGTGTAAAGGTATCTGCTTTTAGTTGTTGACCTAATTCAAATGAACTGGTGTCTTCCAAGCGGTATTCCTGCAAGTGGCGCAATGGATTCGCCCCCGACTTGGCAAGGTGTCCTAGTTCTGGCTTGTTGAGAGCCTTTGGTTTGACTTCGTTGTATCCAACTTGAACGGCACCGTAGCCGTCAGTTTGTTTTGTTTTGATTTGAGTTACTGTACAAGGCCCTGCTTGTATGACGGTGACGGGGATGGCTCTCCCTTCGGCGTCAAACACTTGAGTCATGCCTAGTTTAGTGCCAAGAATGCCTACAGACACGGATTTTCTTCCTTTTATTTACGCAAGAGGTTTCGGATTGCGAAATTTACGTCAATCCGCTTGCTCTTGTGCAGAAACATTTATTTCAGTGTTCCTGCAATTAACTGTTATCAACCAACAGCCTTCCTCGGTGTTTAAAATTTGAGTTTTAAATTTGGGAGCGAGCTTGTGGAAGTCTTGCAAGGGTTGAGATTCGCGGCTTTTTACCGGCTTTATCTCCGAGTTTTGTCTCGGTCTTGCTTGTTTGTGCCAGGACTTGAGCAGCAAACCACTCAGTATCCTTTACGGCGACAATTCACAATAGTACATGAAGTGTTTGCCGTTTGTCAAGGCCGGGATGAGAATTTTTCGGCTCAACTTTAGGATTTATAATATTTCCAGCTCGCAAGCAGCGATCGACCAAATTTTGATACAGCAGGAAACACAAATTTATGGGACTGATTACGACGGGCTCGGATGTGATTCGGGATTTGGAAAAGTCGGGGTCGCTGGCCCTGTACGTTCCTTTAGAGGGAGGATTTGAGGGGCGCTACCTGCGGCGGCTCAGGGCTGCGGGTTACGGTGCTCACACGATTTCGGCGCGGGGTTTGGGTGATTTGGCGATGTATTTGACGGGAGTTCACGGGGTGCGGCCGCCGCATTTGGGCAAAAAAACTACTGGCAATGAATCGGCTGTGGGTTATACGTACTACGTGCCGCCGATTTTGCAAACTCAATTAGACAATTTGCCACCGAAAGCAAAAGGACTGGTGCTGTGGATTATTGAAGGGCACATTTTGTCGAATCAGGAAATTGAGTATTTGACTGTTTTGCCGACGTTAGAACCGCGAGTTAAAATAGCAGTGGAGATGGGGGGCGATCGAGCTTTTAGCTGGAAGCCACTTAAAGATGCTTTAGTTACTGCTTAAATTCCGGTATTTGCGATCGCAAATCAACTAAAAAACGCAGCGAGCAACTAAAGCTCAACAGCTTCTGCTCGCTGGTTTTGATATTTTTGAGAAAAACTTAATTAACAGGAAAAATCCTATGCTTCAGAACCGCGATTATACCATCATTATTGACAAAAGTGGCAGTATGTACACGAAAGACGACATGGGCGGTAAAAGTCGGTGGGCGCTCATGCAAGAATCGACGATCGCACTGGCGAATAAATGCGAAGAACTCGATCCTGATGGCATAACAGCTTATGTGTTTTCCGGTCGCTTCAAGCGCTACGACAACGTAACAGCCGCTAAAGTCGTGCAAATTTTCCAAGAAAACGAACCTTCGGGGACTACGAATTTAGCTGCTGTTCTCCAAGACGCTCTGAACAGTTATTTTCAGCGCAAAGCATCCGGTAAGACCAAGCAAAATGGGGAAACAATATTAGTGGTGACGGACGGAGAACCGGACGATCGCAAAGAAGTGATGAAAACCATTATAGAGGCTTCCCGGAAGCTCGATCGAGATGAAGAGTTGGCGATTTCTTTCATTCAAGTAGGGAATGCGCCGGAAGCTACTAAGTTTCTCAAGATATTGGATGACGAACTGCAAAGCGCCGGGGCTAAATTCGATATCGTTGATACTGTGACGATGGATGATATTGAAGGAATGACCCTGACGGAGGTATTGCTGAATGCAATAACTGATTGAGGAGGCGGGCGAAGTTCACGCGATTATATTTGGGCCAGTTGACCCAGCAGCATTTTTTAGGGGGTTTAAGTTATGGAATCGATCGATCGCCTGTTAGGTGAACTTAAGGCAGAGTATCAAGCGTCTCAAAAAAATGCTGAGTTGAAAAGTCAGGCACCGGTGCAAGCACAAGCGCCTTTGCCACAAGCAGCAGTGCCGTCAAATCAAACATTTAAAACATCAGATATAAATTTGTATGCTGGTTCTTTGGATAAGGATTTAGCTCAAATTAAGGCTGAGTACGAAGGGCAAAATCAAGCTCAGGAAGTGGCTTCACAGCAACCGCTTAAGGCTGAGCACGAAGCGCCAAATCAAGCTCAGGAAGTAGCTTCACTGGAACCGCGGCCAGCAGAAAAAGTCGCGGGGCCACAGTTGGACGTACAAACGCACAGACAGAAAGTTAGGCAAGCTCAGGTTTGGCTGAAAAAGTTGGATAAAAATTCCGATGAGGGATATTGGTTCGATCAGTTTGCTTTTAGGTATTCTTCGAGGATAGATGCGGCGATCGACTATTTGCAAGCGGTGAATGAGTTTGATTGATTGAACTACACGGTATTCACAATTTGTAAGGCAGTTTTTTGGTTAATTGCCATCTCTATTTGTTGTAAAGACACGGCAGTGCTGTGTCTTTACAAAGCGTAAAATAAATATCGTTTGTATCGCGCGGGATGCAGGATAAGGCACTGCCGTATCCCTACAAATTGCCATCAAATCAATATCCTTTATAGGAACACAACACCGTTGTTTCCTGTGGCGGCGACAACCACGGGGAGGATTCCTCCTATACTAAATTTTGGGACACAGACGTAGGATTCAACAAAAACAAAGCCGCTTTTTTTGCTGTATCTTCAGATAGCTGAATTTGTTTTAACTCAACAATACCTTCACTGATAAAAGTATCTCTCAAAGCAGCTTTTTCTCCGCTGTTAAAACTCGTTTCGTAAAACACTTCTCTAATGCCCGCCGCAATGACTAATTTCAAACAATAGATGCAGGGTTCTAAAGTGACGTAAATACTAGCCCCAGCAGTAGATATACCGTGTTTAGCAGCTTTGGCGATCGCATTTGCTTCCGCGTGAACCGCCCTTGATGGCAAAGTTTTACTGGCGTCGCAACTGCTCAAACCAGGATAGCAGAAGCCTTGAGTAGTACAGTGTGCCGAACCTGACGGCGAACCGTTATAACCCGTTGCTAAAACTTGCCTGTTTTTAGTTATCACCGCGCCTACAGGAAAAGCCAGACAAGTCGATCGAGTAGCGGCCAATTTTGCTAACATTAAGAAGTATTCGTCCCAACTCGGTCTTTCTTCTTCTAAATTCATCGTCTATCCTGGATGTATTGCTTGCTCGTTTTCAGACACTCGGCAGCCTTCTGCAATTCTATTCCCAAATAACCAATATGCTCGCCTTTGATAGCCGGGGAAGCCGCACAAATTTCTCGCACTAACTTGAGAGGGTTTTTTCCAGAATAACAGGTGACAACTTCGCCGCTGCCGGGGGTGGTTTGCGTGACTACTATTTGATTGTCGGCTACTTCAACTAAAAAATTGCCTGCTGCATCGAAAAAGTCTCGATCTTCGCAGATTTTAGCATATTGGGTTTGAATTAGTCGATCGGCATTTTCAAAGGTATCGTCATACAAGTGAGCCGATTGACTCAGCGTTACCAATGGGCCCATCGTCAAATTATAATCGGAACGCCTCGCAATTTCATCTCGAATGTGCTGCTGCAAAGCCCGCAAACCCATTGCATTGGCCGGCCACGCCGCAAACATATCGTTGCTGCGGAGAGTTGCAGTTAGCGATATTTCATCGTCTACAACTCGCACCCAAATGTGATTTAAACAAGGACTGCCGCTGTGCTGGTGGTCTGAGGACCCGTCAGGTCTTCTGTTAATATTTCCCCCCGCATCCCACAAACTAATTACAGCACTTGCTGCGTCAATTTCCTTAATTAGTTTGGCAATAACTTCTTCAATTTGATCGCGTCCAAACCACGACCTCATCCGCTGTGCGTAGGTATATTTAATGCCTTCGTTATACGGGGCATCTTCGAGCATTTGGGGTTTGTACTGTTCGAGGAAATCGCGGTCGATTGGTAAGTAATTCGGTTCTGGAAAATAGAACTCCGCAGGTTCATCTGTAATCACTGCCATTAAGTCGATTAATTCTTGCCACTGTCCGTCGTAACCAGTCGGCCGTAAGGTGCCAGTGGTCTTAATTCGGTGGATGATTTTTACCCAAGTTTCGGCAATAGTTTTGCCTTCAATTCTGTGTCCGTATTTCTGACCGGGGAGTACAGTCGGGACAATTTCGACTAGCGGAAAAGTTACGGCTTCTCCCCAAGGTTCAACAGATTCTTTTTGGGCAAAACACTTGACAAATGTCACTGTTTCTGCTATATTAGTGGCTTGTTTACATTCGATAGAATCCCGCAATAGTTCTAAGGCTTCTGCTGCTATTTCAATATCGATGTAGCCAAATATTGAAGATTTAATTAGCCAACAATCTCTGCCAGTATCGCTTTTGCCGGCTTCAAAGCCGTTGCGAAAAAAGTCAAGCAAGCACGCGGCCGCCCCCGAGTTGCGGTCTTCTTTCGTAGCGTTGAGAATTACTAGGAAGCGGACGTGGGGATTGCACAGCAAGTTTCTAATTAAGAAGTTGATGCCGCGAGTAGGAGAGTATAGTTGTCCGATCGCAGCATATTCTTGAGCTTGTAAATGTTTGCCGATCGCACTTTTTACTGTCCAGCCGCTGACAATGGCTGTTTGCCCCGTTCCGCAAATTAATTGATTTGGTTTGTATAGGGGTTTGTACTCAAATTTATTGATGAGATTTGTGGCTGTCATGGTTTACCGTTTTTTGCACCGCGTACTACTATATCAATAGTTTGGATGGTTTGAAGGGGCGCTATCAATCATCTTTATGCCACCGCTGCAACGATTTGTTATGCTGCGTCAAAGCAAATCTTTGCCTGAATGTCTTTTACAGCGAGATCCTTCAGCGGAATTGAAATCACAAACTCTGTACCTTCACCTAAAGTTGAGTTGACTTCTAGAGTTCCAGAGTGTTTCTGGACTACGATTTGACGGGCAATCGCCAATCCTAGCCCTGTTCCTTGCCCCACGCCTTTGGTGGTAAACAGATGCTCAAAGATTTTTGGCTTCACCGCATCCGTAATGCCAATCCCATTATCCTCAATTCGGATCACTGCCTGAGATTCCGACAATTGCGTCTTGACAGTAATCTGGTTGGGGTTAGCTTTGATCTGAGCAAAACTGCGTCCTTGATTTGATTCCTCAAGGGCATCGATCGCATTTGCCAGCACATTCATAAATACCTGATTCAACTGTCCCGCAAAGCATTCTACCTGTGGCAAATCGCCATAGTCTGTGATGACTTGAATTTCCGGGCGACATTGGTTGGCTTTGAGGCGATGCTTGAGAATCAAGATGGTGCTGTCAATGCCGTCGTGGATATTGTAATGAATGGGGCGATCGCAATCAGAACGGGAGAAGGTTCTTAAACTGGTGCTGATTGTGTGAATGCGATCGACTCCTTGTTGCATCGAATCGATCAACTTGGGTAAATCCTCTTGTAAATATTCCAAATCTATTTCCTCCACGAAAGCCTGTAGCGGGACACTCGGATTAGGGAGTTCTTTTTGATAGAGAGCGATCAGTTCAAAGAGGTCTTTAATATAGTGCTGAGCAGGTTTAAGATTGCCAACAATACAGCCAAGCGGGTTATTAATTTCGTGCGCGACACCCGCCACTAAATTGCCCAAAGTAGACATCTTTTCGCTGTTGACTAACTGGATATGAGACTGTTGCAGTTGTGTGAGTGCTGCTTCTAAATTAGCCGTTTGATCCGCTACACGCTGTTCTAGATTTTTAGTTAACTGACGTAGCTGCAAATGAGTTTTCACCCGTCGTAGCATCTCCTTCTCTTGAAAGGGTTTGGTGAGGTAGTCCACAGCACCCAAAACAAATCCTTTCTCCTTACTATCGGCATCGGAGAGAGCAGTCATAAAAATGATCGGAATGCTGGCTGTGGCGGGATCTGCCTTCAGACGTTGACAGGTTTCAAAGCCGTCAATTCCTGGCATTTGAACATCGAGCAAGATCAGATCGGGAGGATAAGCTTGGACTCTCTTAAGAGCGCGATCGCCGTTGATTGCGGTTGCTACTTCGTACCCCGCATCACTTAAGGTTTCACAAACCACTTCTAAATTCGCCGGGGTATCATCCACCACCAGAATTAATTCATGACTAGACATCGGCTTTCTTCTCTGTGAGGTGTTGTTTTAGTAACTCTTCAATCTCTTCGTCTTTAAATTGCTTGGCAAGCTGAATAATTTGTGAGGCAAAATCAGCGTAGCGAGGGTTAGACTGAGCAATATGCTCTGTGTGTTCTCGTAGCCGTTTTAAGTTGCCTTGCTGTGCCAAGTCTAGTAACGTTTTTAACTCGAGAGCGGAAGGAATAATCCTTTCTGGCTTCTCTAATGCACTGGTTGGAGTGGATGACCCAGAGCCGTTTGCGGCTGTAATTTCATATTTCCACTTTAATTCCAAATGAGTGGCTAAGAGGTTAAATAATTCACTGACTTCCACTGGCTTTGACAAGAAATCATTCCCTCCTGCCTCTAAACTCATCTGTTGATCGGCTTGTGATACTGATGCGGAAGAGACAATAATCTTCTGGTGTTGCCAATTATTTGCAGCACGAACCTGTTTGAGCAGTTCAAAGCCGTCCATGACTGGCATTGCCAAGTCTGTAATTACTAAGTCAGGTTGAAACTGTCGGATTTTTTCCCATCCTACTTGTCCATTTTCTGCCTCACTAACTTGGAATCCTAGTGGCTCTAACAAGTTGACGATAACGGCTCGGTTTTCCCAACGATCGTCTACCACAAGAATGCTGCGTCGTTGTCCTTCGTAACCAATAATTTGTTTTCCTGTTGTGAAGGAGTTTTGCTGTACCCAATCGGTCGCGATCACCAGTTCCACCTCAAAAAAGAACTCACTCCCGACTCCGGGTTGGCTCTTAACTTGGATTTTTCCGTTCAGGAGTTGGACAATCCTTTGGCTGATCGCGAGTCCTAAACCCGTGCCCTCGACTTGGCGCTGGCGATCGCCCACTTGTTCAAAAGCCTGAAAAATTTTCTCCAAGTGATTGGGCGCAATTCCTACCCCCGTATCTTCAACTTGAAATTTGAAAGAGCGAGTGGACGGATTGGGATTATTCTCAACTACGGCAACCTTGAGCGTGACAGAACCTTTGTCGGTGAACTTAATCGCATTTCCCAGCAAGTTGAGTAACACCTGACGCAGCCGTTTTTCATCGGCAAAAATCCCTTCAGGCAACTGCGGATCGGGCTCGTAAACGAAGTCAATGCCTTTTTGGTCGGCACGAATGCGGCAGATTTCAGCGACACCTTGGAGGAATGAGGGAAAGTGAATCGCTTTCGATGCGAGTTCTAGTTTACGGGCTTCAATTTTGGACAAGTCCAACACATCGTTGATCAGTGTCAGCAAATGAGAACCACACTGGTAAATGATTTCTACCCCATGACGTTCTTTGGCTGGCAACGTGCTGCTGCGGTTGAGAATTTGAGCATAGCCCAGAATGCCGTTGAGGGGCGTGCGGAGTTCGTGGCTCATGTTGGCGAGAAATTCGCTTTTTGCCTGGTTCGCGGCATCGGCTACAAGTTTTGCTTCTTTCAGTTCTGCGGTGCGTTCCTCAACTCGGCTTTCTAGTTCGAGAAAGGAGGTTTTGAGTTGACCTGCCATTTGGTTGAAGGAATCTGCCAGCGATTCTAATTCATCGATGCCTTGCACCTGAACCGTTTGGTCGAGTTGACCGGAACTAATTGCCTGACTCGCTTTTTGCAACTTCAAAATCGGTTTGGTAATCCAGCCAGAGGTGAGAAATCCCAAAATAGTTGCTACACCCAATGCACCCAAACACAGCAAAATTGTTGTGCGCGTGTTGGCATTGATTTGTGCCATAAAGTCAGACTCAGGAACAACAACAACTACGAGCCAATCTAGCCCCCACTCATCTTTCCAGGGGGCAACTCGAACGAACTGACGTTGACCGTCAAGCACATACTCAAAGGTTTGACTTTGTTGAATTTGGTTGAGATTATTAAACTGCTTAGTGAGGTGTTGGGTGGTTGCCCGTATCAAAGCATCTTGGCTATTAGAGGCATTGAGCCGTGTTGCCTTGCCATCAACAAGCTTGTAAGGATCTTCTTCAGCAGAACTAGCAATGATGAGTCCAGTGCGTTCCAAAATGAAGGTTTTCCCGGAAGGACTCACCTTCAACTCTCTCAGAAAGTTGCTGATTTGACTCAACCGTTGGTCAACGCCAACCACTCCGATTAATTTTTTGTTTTGGTCATAAACCGGACTGTTGGCAGAAATGGACAGAGTATAGGGGGGAGATTGCCATTGATACACCGTCCATAACGGCTGTCCTGCGCGGGCGGGTTCTCTGTACCAACCTTCTTCTTTGGGGATGTAGGGGCCGTTATTGATCGCCAGTGTGGTGCGTTGTCCCTGACTGTTGGTGTTATAGATATACCAGTCTAAGTTGCCGTTGCGCTGCCGAGAAACTTCATCCACTGTGACCCGACCATCTTCAAAGAAACGCCCCGCACCTGCAAAATCTCCTGTGGTGTAGGCAAAGCTAATGTAGCCGATGTCATGTAGTTTTAATTGTTTCCAGAAAAATTGACCTAATTCTGCTGGGTCTTTTGGGTCAAGCAATCCTAGCTCAATGGCATCTGCGTTTGTTTGGGCAAGATTACGAGCAGTATCGAGTTGAGTTCCGAGATGCTGATCGATGCGTAAGCTCAGTTCGCTGCGTAAGCGAGTTGCCAACTCATTAATTGCCTGCTGCCCATTCCGCAAGGAAATATATCCCGTTAGTCCAACGGCGGCGAAGATTTGGAGGACAAACGGAACGATCAGGAGCGATCGCAGGGAAAGTTTGCGCTTAGGTTTAAATAGATTCAGGGATGAGTTGGGCAGAGACATGGTAGTGGCTTCTATAGAAAATAGACTTGAGGAAGTGCTAGCTTGATGTTCAATCCACCTTGGTAGAGCTTTCAAGGCGCTTAAATTCCTGGCTAGACACCGACGCTAACAATTAATGTCGTACCTCCAACGAGCAGTCGCATTAGTAAGTTGCGAGTGGTTTTCTATTGTTCACGGAAGTGCAACAATCGCTGAGTTGGTTGATGTTCCGTTGATTGGTGGAGGGGCTGGGAGGCTGCGATCAGCTCGGATCTGTTAGCCGAGTGTGATTTTTAGTAGATCGGGCGATCGTTCTGGCTCAAATTTAAAGGCGATCGCACTCCACCAAAAATCTCTCAACCCCATTCCCATCGAAGACTACCGCTTACAGAAAATCGCAGATAAAGCCCATCGCTTCTAGTCGTGGGATGAATCTGCTGACCCTTTAGGGTCCGTCCTTTTCAGTCTACGCCGCCGTCCCCTAATCAGATGTTAACTGTATCAATACTTAAAAGTTACCTGTATGTCGATCTTAAACTCGATTTGATCGTTCCCACATTCTCATTCAACCCAGTCTTAAGCTAAAGTTTCTCACCGTGAGTTTATCTTTTTAGGATTTTAATAAATTATTTTAACAAATTCCTCAAGCCAACAATTCACTTACGGCTACGCTAAAACCTGCAAGCACACTTTGACTGTTAACAACTTCATCGGCATTAAACAACCGCCAGCTTTGCCCCCCATTGACAAATATTAATCTAGCTTCCGGAAACAGCAACCAAACTTCTAAACATCCCGATTCCAAATATTCCTGAGCTTTGGCAAATAACTCTTCGCCGCTATCTTCGGGGGAAGCAACTTCCGCTATTAAAGGAAAACTTTGGGAAAATGCTATAAAATTGCCTGATTCTGGCAGCAGTTCAGGAGTAATGTAAGCAACATCGGGACGGCGACCCTGTTTGCCAGTGCGGCAAAGGACTTCTGTAAGAACTTCTCCTCCCTGTCCGCTGGAATGTTTGTAATTTCTCCAGGATGTAGATAATTTAGATTGAGCGAGACCGTGCTTGAATGTCATTCCTGTTTTCTCCACTAAGTTGCCGTCAACCCATTCCATTCTATCAGCAGGTCTGACTAAAAATTTTTCAAGAGAGATGACTTTTTTAGGCTCACATTCGGGCGTAATTTCTGATATATTTTCTGATTTTTGCGGTAATTCTTGCTTTGAGTTTGGGTCGGCATTCTTTGGTATAATTATAGTAGCTGTCATGATCGCAACCTCTGTTTAACGATTATAATTGTACAACCGATCGCTCTCGATCGCATCTTTATGATCTTATGGAACTTGGTAGATTTTGTCTTTCCAACTTAGCCCGACAATTTATATATCATAGCAATTAAGAAAGGTGACTTTCATGATTCTCTCAAACCGTTTTTCTGAAGCCCTCACCTATGCGGCCGAATTGCACGCTACCCAAGTTCGCAAAGGTTCCGGGGTTCCCTACATTGCCCATTTGTTGGGCACTGCTAGTATAGCTTTAGAATATGGGGCAAATGAAGATGAGGCGATCGCAGCTTTGCTTCACGATGCGATCGAAGATCAAGGCGGCGCCACCACCCGCGAAGCCATCCGCCGCCGCTTTGGCGATACCGTCACAGCGATTGTAGACGGCTGTACCGACAGTGACGCAACGCCGAAACCCCCTTGGCGTCAGCGAAAACAAGCTTATATCGATCGCATTTCTACAGCTTCTGGCTCAGTGAGATTAGTCTCGGCTGCTGATAAACTTTATAATGTTCGATCGATCGTGAAAGATTACCGTCAATTAGGAGATACTATTTGGGAACGCTTCAAAGGCGGCAAAGACGGTTCTCTCTGGTATTATCGTTCTGTGGTAGAAGCATTCCGCAAAGCTGAGTTAACGCCTATAGTTGAAGAATTAGACCGCACAGTTTTAGAATTGGAACAGCTTTCTGAAAGCTGAAGGCTGAAGGTAAAAAGCACTAATTATCAATTACAAATTACAGTCAAAAAATGGCCAATGTTCGCTTAGAAAATATTACCCGACGCTACCAAAACGTCACCGCGATCGAAAACATCAGCTTCAAAATCCCGGACGGGGAATTTTGGGTATTAGTCGGGCCATCCGGCTGCGGGAAATCCACAATTATGCGGACAATTGCAGGTTTAGAAACCGCAACTTCCGGCAATCTTTACATCGGAGATAATTTAGTTAACAACATTCCGGCGAGACAGCGGGACGTTGCAATGGTGTTTCAAAATTACGCACTTTATCCGCACATGACTGTCGCCGAAAACTTGGCATTTGGATTGCGGATGCGGAATGTTGACCCGACTAAAATTCAAGAACGAGTCGAAACAGTAGCCCGATCGCTCTCGATCGACCACCTCCTCAAGCGTAAGCCCAAACAGCTATCAGGCGGACAGCAGCAGCGGGTAGCACTGGGAAGGGCGATCGCCCGCGAACCGAAAGTATTCCTTTTAGATGAACCGCTTTCTAACCTGGATGCTCAACTGCGAGACGACACTAGAGCCGAACTCAAACAACTGCATCAACGGCTGGGAATTACCACAATTTACGTCACTCACGATCAAGTGGAAGCGATGACTTTAGCGGATAAAATTGTAGTCTTAAATGGGGGAAAAATTCAACAAATTGGAGACCCGCAAAGCATTTATGCTAAACCAACTAACCGCATGGTTGCCACATTTTTAGGCAATCCCGCCATGAACATTTTGCCTGTAATTTATACTAACGAATCCTTTCAAGTAGGAAATCAATCTTTAGCCTGTCCGCCCTCGATTCAGAAAAAATTGCAGGCGAGAGAAGGACAAGGATTTGATTTGGGCATCCGTCCAGAAAATATAGAAATGTTTACGCCACAAAACGCAGAAGAAGATGATTTGAAAGCCGATGTTTGGGCCTTAGAAAAAGTCCCTCTTGATGTAGAGGTAAAAGTAGTGGAACCTCTGGGGCGAGAAACTTTAATTCGGGCGAGTTTGCCTTTGTTGAGTGCTGAAACTACTGTACAGTTACAAATACCTGCGAGTGTTCGCTTGCGATCGGGCGATCGACTGACGGTACAGCTTGACTTCGATCGACTATTTATATTTGACCCCTCCACCGGTGAAGCGCTGTATCCTTAACTGGATGGAACAGGACTTACGCACGGTTGGCCAACAACCAGGTTTTTTTAGTCGCAGTGGGTAAGTCCTGTTCAATCTCAAATCTCACATCTCACATCTCAAATAGACTGAGCCTTCCAGTGGGCAAGTCTCGATTCGTAGCTACAAAAGTTTACACTTGACATTTATTAATTTACGAAGTAATGATACGATTAGTATTGGCACAACGGAAAAACGTCCACCCCAAAAGCTGATCTTTCCTGACTCGGGGCGATCGCTATCGACAACTTCGCATCTTCCCGCTAAAAAGCGGCTTTACCCCCGACTTGGGAGCAACTAGCGAAGCAAAAACTCAGAAAAACGTTCTAGCGGCATTTTTAGATGAATCCCGACAACCTGCCTCAAATGCTGCAAACAGGATTTCACCTAACTTTAGGTGCAACTTCCTTTTTAATTGAGACATTGCAAGATCCTTTGAAGCGAGAAGAAAATCTTGACAAACTTAAGTCAGATTTTGGCCAGCTAGCCGATGAGCTGCTGGAAAAAGGAGAAATGACCGATCGAGAAGCGCGGAATTTTGTAGATACTATTTTCTCTCAACCGGGCGATCGGGAGAATGCAGACAGTGAATCTGTCTCGCCCAAGCAATCAGATGCAGCGACTGATGCTCCTCCCGATTCGGTTGTACAGCCTAACGTAAAGCTAGAGATTCAAGAATTAACTGCACACATGGCAGCGCTGAGGGCAGAGTTGGAAAATTTGCGCGCCGAAAATTCCCAGCATTAAAGAATCAATAGTCTTTAACACAGCCGGAGTTTACTTGGAAAATTACTTGCAAAATTACTTGCAAACTTATTTAAGAGAACCAAACTTTAGTCATTGTCCCATTTTTCAGAACCGATCAGGTCGGCGATGCGATCGCGCAGCAAGAAGTCGCATTTTTCTAATTCGCACTCTACACAGGCCCATTCCCGGGGCGGAATGAATTGGCAGAGGGTATAGATGGGCTGTTGGCGGCTGAGTACGCCCTCATGCACGAGGTGACGCGCTTCATCTTGGATCACATCTAAAGAGTATTGGATTTGGGGAATAGTGGAGTGAATCATAATGCGCCCTCAATGTTTTACTAAAAAATTTTATGGCCCTGGTAATAATATAGTCCAAACTTACGAATATGTAAGTTAAATTTTGTCCGTATACAGCTATACAATTCACTGCCGTAAATAAAAATAAATTATACGAATAATCAGTAAGTGATGGGATCTGTCTTAGGATGGTGACACGCAGCACATTTTCCCGACTAGCAGGCGGATCGGCTGGAAAGCTCAATTCAGAACTTAGGAACCCGCGTCCAATTCCCGGTTTCTGGATGCTTTGCCACCCAAGGCAAAATTTCTGGCGAGAAACCGGGTTGATGAATTTAAGTCCTGACGCAGCAGCAAAGGAAAGATTTAGGAGTCCGACAGATCAAGCATTGCCCTTTGCGTCAATGCCGAACAGCACTTCTAGAACGAGAGATTGCGCTGTCGGCATCTGCCCAAAACAAAATACATAAGGAATATTCGGAGGCAAGTGTGGCAAAAATTGCTCTAAAACGTAGGGACTGCCGTAAATTAACACAGCTTGCAGTTCTCCCGTTTTTAATAATTTCTTAAACCAATCTTGAGCTGCTTCGGTCAAACCAGCACTGCCTCGGAAGCAATTGCCGCGAATGAAAATTTGCAGCAGTGTCGGAGAAAAATGCTCTGCACCTGTATTATCAGCATTATCAGCGATCGTCCCTGTGCGATCGTCAATCAGTTGCAATTTGTAACCAAACTGTTCGGGAAGGGCGATCGCCGGAGTGTGGTTTCCCAAAAACTCGCACCCCAAAACATCATCTACAACAATCAAATTCCGCAAAAGCTGGTTTTCTGGGGGCTTTGGAACCTGCAAAGGTAGATTTCCCCCAAATTTCAAAGAATCTCGCAAAATATCGGCAGCAGTTGCCCTTGCCTGGGGATTTGCGAGCAAATTTAAGTCGATCGACTTGATCGATGCTAAATTCTTGCTCCCCCCCTTAGCAAGGGGGGGTTGGGGGGGGTCAGAAATCGGCAAGCCCACCTTTATTTTCGCTTTCCAAATTCGCTTGACAGATTCCTTGATTTGTGATAAACAGAGCCGCCCTTGAGTGACCGCTTCGCAGACAGCGAGAATCGCCCCTTCCGGGTCAAGCGGCATCAGCAAAACATCAGCACCAGCCTCAGCCGCCAAAACAGCAGCTTCATTAGCCCCGTACTTATTGGCGATCGCACCCATCACCAAAGCATCCGTCACAATCAAACCTTCAAATCCCAACTCTTCTCGCAGCTTCCCGATCAAAATTTTGCGAGAAAGAGTAGCAGGAAACTCCGCATCCCAAGCCGGAATCAGCAAGTGAGCACTCATCACAGCATCGACCCCAGCAGCCATCGCCTCGACAAAAGGAGGTAACTCAACCTGGGCCAATCTCGCTGGCGAATGCGGCAAAACCGGCAATTCCAAGTGAGAATCAACCGCCGTGTCTCCGTGGCCGGGAAAATGCTTAGCTGTAGTCAAAACCGGGTGATCACCTGCACCTCGAATAAACGCAGCGGCCAATTTCCCGACAATTTCCGGTGTCTCGCCAAAAGCGCGGACGTTAATCACAGGATTGTCGGGATTGTTGTTAACATCAACTACTGGTGCGAGAATCCAATTTAGACCGATCGCCCTAGCTTCGATCGCAGTCACAGCGCCCATTTGTTCAGCATATCGATCGGCTTTACCTGCATCCTGTCGCGCCACTTCGGCAATTGCCATCGGCGGCCCGAACCAAGTCGCCCCCCCGAACCGCTGGCCGACACCTTCCTCAATATCAGCCGCCAGCAGTAGCGGAAACTTGGCCCAAGACTGCAATTGGTGCGATCGAACTGCCAACTCCGCAGCACTTCCCCCGACCAAAATCACACCGCCGACGCCCAACTTTTCCAGATAATAGCGGAGTTTGCTGGCAGTTGGTTCCCATTCGGGATAGCGAATTTGGTGGTCGAACAAGCAGCCAGAAGCGCGCACCACGAACATCTGGGCCACCAGTTCGGGTAAGGAAAGATTGTCAATCATGGGAAATTAGGAATTGTTTGTTGACTGTTGACTGTTGACTGTTGACTGTTGACTGTTGACTTTGGGCTGTTGACTACCTTCAGACACTAATCCTCGTCTGCTTCTAAATCATCATCATCATCATCATCATCATTTTCATTGCCATCGGCCAATTCTTCGTCATCAAACATACCCGGTTTGCGATCGGCAGAAAGCTGATTCAGGAGTATCAGCATTTTATCGCCCCGTTCCAAAGAACGGTCTTCGAGAAATACTACTTCCGGCGTCCGGCGCAGTTGCACCCGTTGGCCCAACTGGTTGCGGACGTAGCTAGTAGCAGATTTCAAACCTTCCATAGTTTCAGCCTTCGCCTCATCAGTACCGTAGATGCTGACAAAAATTTTTGTATGCTGAAGGTCTCCCGAAACAATTACGTCGGTAACGCTAACCATACCCGCACCTACCCGGTCGTCCTTGATTCCATTCAGCAACATTAGGCTGACTTCCCGTTTAATCATTGAAGCTACACGCTCAATTCGACGACTTGTAGCCATAGCACCTACTCCTCTACTTTCCTAATCAGCCGTTTTTATCCAGATCGATAATTGTAGCGCGATCGGTCAGGGGTGTTACGGGCGATCGTCCGAGTTAGGGGTGAGATACAGCTTAGAGGAAAAAAAATGTTGGATTGCCTATAGGTGAATATATAGCTAATCTAGAGAGGTAGAGTGAGATACAGCTTAGAGGAAAAAAATGTTTGATTGGATTGTCAAAACCGTAGCCGATGCTTCAGGGGTAACTAACCAGCTAAAGATAGCTGAATGGGCCAGATTGAACAGGACTAACCCTTTCGATATGGGAGCCAAAAACTACCAACGATGTCTTCATGACTTAGGGTTAGGGGGAAAATATCATGAACTTGAATATAACAACGAAGATGGAAGCCTAAAATATCAATAATTTTGCCGCTAATTTCCTTAATTACGCTTCATAATTACCCCTTTTCTTATCCATCCCTAATCTATTAATCAATCAAACAGAAACATTCATTGTTAAAATTCCTTTATCGCCGTTTTTTTTGAGAGAATAAAGCTCATGGAAAAAGATTTCACTGTCGGTCAAAAAGTCCGAGTTGTGGCGAGGCCGCCTTACATCAAAACTGCCGAACCGATGCCGATGCTGCGGCCTGCGAATTTAATTGCGATCGGCGCTGAAGGTGTTGTGATCGATCGGCGTCCCGGCAATTATTGGGGAATTCGCTTTGAAAAAGGTGCTTTTTTGTTAGACAGTCAGTACATTGAAGCGGCGGAAACTAATGTAGAAGGTAATGGGTAATGGGGAATGGGGAATGGGAATGGAGAATTGATCTGATATCAAATCCGTTGGTATCGGAATTATTCATCTCTCTCTTCTGGAGACTCAGCGCCCTCTGCGGTCTCTGCGGTTAAATCATTCCGAAACAACAGTAAACGATCTGAGAACTTAAAATCTCCCTTTTCCTTCTTCCCTCAACATCCCTCCCTTAAATCCGTTAAATCCCATTGCTTGCTCGTTGCCCAACTTCCTTCTTCAACAAGCCAGCTTAGCTTCAAAAGCCAAAGAATTAACAGGAAACTCCCCCAAAACTTCCTCTAAAATAGGAGATGTGAAGTTACAAGGTTGAGGCTTTCCCAAATGATAACCTTGAGCGTAATCTACCCCAAGTTCATTGAGTTTATCCATAATTGTTTGATTTTCAACATACTCGGCAATAGTTTGAATTCCCATGACGTGAGCGATTTTTGTAATAGCTTCCACCATGGCAATATCAATAGGATTATCGACAATATTCTTAATAAAATTGCCGTCTATTTTGAGATAATCAACCGGCAAGTTTTTCAGGTAAGCAAAGGAAGACATCCCGCTGCCGAAGTCGTCCAAGGCAAACTGGCAGCCTAGTTCCTTGAGTTGCCAAATCAAGCTGGCTGCCTTGCTGAGATTACCGATCGCCACGGTTTCGGTAATTTCAAAACAAATTATTTGTGGCGGTATTTGATGGATGGAAAACTGTTCCTGAATAAACTCGATAAACTTTTCTTCGTTGAGGCTGTCCCCAGAAAGGTTGATTGAATAAAGGTTGGGATATTTGCCAAATGACGATTGCAGATCAGACAAAAGAGAGCAAGCAGGGAAGCTAACTATTTTATCGCTGTCTACCTCGGGGTTTTGGACAAATAAATTGGCCGTGAAAATTTTAGATAAATTGCTAAATAAAGTACGAATCACCCAGCGGTCGATCGCGTGCATCAAGTTGTAGCGTTCGGCCGCCGGAATAAACGCCATCGGCGACACCACCTGACCAGTTTCAAGCTGGAGGCGGAGTAGGATTTCGCAGTGGGTTCCGGTGGTTGGAGAGTTAAGCAAAGGTACGATCGGCTGAGAGTACAAGCAAAAGCGATTCTCTTCTAAAGCTTGATTAATTTGCACCACCCACTGCGTTTCGCCGTGCTGTTTAATTAATTCTTGATCGCCGGCTTGATAAACCTGTACCCGGTTGCGACCTTTATTTTTAGCAGCGTAGCAGGCCATATCGACCGCGCTCAAAATCGCCGATGTCGATGCTGTGTTGGGATTGATTGCTACCAAACCGATACTGACGCCGATCGAAAAAGTTTTGTCCTGCCACCCAAACCGGAATCCCTGAATGCTTCGCAGCAGCGCTTCTGCAACATTCAATCCTCGTTCGACGGGACAATGGTACAGGAGTACGGCAAACTCATCGCCACCCAGACGTGCCAAAATATCGGTTTTGCGGATATGACTTTTAAATAGCTGGCTGACTTGGCGCAGCAGTTCGTCCCCGGCAGCATGACCGGATGTATCGTTAACTATTTTGAAGCGATCGAGATCCAGGTAAAGCATCACGTGTTCTTGCCCGTAACCTTGAGCGCTGTGCAGGGCGTGCTCTAGCTGGTACTCAAATTCCCGGCGGTTGACTAATTGCGTCAGGGGGTCATGAGTTGCCTGCCAGGTGAGTTGCCGCGCTTGAGTTCGCACTTGCGTGACATCTCGGAACACAACCACGGCGCCGACAATTTCGCCGCTGCTAGCGTGGATGGGGGCGACGCAGTGGTCGATCGCAAATTCGGTGTTGTTGCGGTCAATCAGCAAGCTGTTGTGTCCTTGGTCAACAATCCGACCTTCGCACAAAGCGATGTCGGCGATATTTTCGGTCGGCCGCCTGGTAGTTTCGTCAACTATTCTCAGCACGCTGGCGAGGGGCAAACCCTTAGCTTCCGAGGTAGACCAACCCGTGAGTTGTTCAGCAACTGGATTAAGGGTGGAAATGTAGCCGTCGGCGTCAGTAGTGATGACGCCATCGCCGATCGATTGTAGAGTAACCTGAGCGAGTTCTTTTTCTTCAAAAAATGCTTGTTCCATGCGCTTGCGATCGGTAATATCTCGCTGCACCGACACCCAGTGGGTAACGTTCCCGGAGGTGTCGGTAATGGGTACGCTGTTGAGTTCCACCCAATATGTTGAACCGTCTTTGCGGTAGTTAATCAATTCCAGGCGTAGGGGTTCTCGGCGAGAGAAAGTACGGCGAATTTTAGCGACTTGGGTTGGGTCGCTTTCTGGGCCGCGCAAGCAACTGGGGGTTTGTCCGATGATTTCTTCGGGTAGGTAGCCCGTCATTTGGGTAAAAGCTTCGTTGGCGTAGATGATGGTGGGGTCGGAGATATCGCTGTCTCCCGCATCCATAATCACGATTGCGTCGTTAGCGTTCACTACAGCAGATTCTAAAAGGTGGAGCCTGGCCTCGGCCCGCACGCGGGTAGCAATTTCGCTTTCTAGTCTGGCGTTAGTCAAGCTGAGCGATGCGATCGCTTTTTGCAATTCCTTAGTCCTTTCTGCCACTGAATCGTGCAGAACATCGATCGCCCCGGACATTTCCATCGGGTCAAGTACGCGCAGTATGTTGGTTTGAGTAACTATTCCCAGGAGTTCTCCGCGTTCCCCCGTTACTACCAACCTGCGGACTAAACGCTCGTGCATTTCCTGATGAGCTACCCACAGCGAGTCTTCTTGCTTGAGGCTAAATAAAGGGGTACTCATCACAGTTTCGGCGATCGTTTGCGACAAATCTATATCTAAAGCTTGAAATTCCACAATATCCCGTTCTGTGACTATACCTACTGGAATGGGGAACGGTAAATCCATCGATAATTCTGTTGATTCGGTAATTACTACGCAGCTAACGCGGTGCTGCGCCATCAACTCGGCTAAACTCCTAACTGACGCGGAGCGAGGTGCTTGAATGACTTGTACGGTCATTACTTCTTTCACGCAGCGCATTTTTAAGATATTTGCCGGTTTCAGCATGACTTGGCGAATGCTTTCCGGCGTAATTACTCCTAATAGTTGACCGTCAGTGTCCAATATTGGCAAATGCTTAATTCTTCGCTGGCCCAGCAAAATTAGGGCGCTGAAAATGTCTTGAGTCTCGGATTTTGTCAGAGTTGCTGCCGGCTGCTTCATCACTTGTGCGATGGTGACACCTTTTAAATTTTTGCCGGAGGCAATCAAATCGACAAGATCCCTCTCGGTGAAGATTCCTTGCAATTGAGAATTTTGAGCAGAGTGCGAGGATAATTTTAAGAGTGATTTTTCCACGACAAAGACGCAGATACCTGTCGCGTCTCTGAATGCGCTTGAGGTGGGGGGATTTGCGATTTCTGTTAGTTGCTGATAGATATCCGTTGGTGGAATGGCTGCGTTTAGAGAGCAACTTCCGCGCCGTTGGCCCATCAGGGTAATTACTTCTGCTAGTGGGGTATCGGGCGCCACTGTCAAGGGGTAGCGGTCAATTACTTGAGCTAAGGTTGGCAAATACTTGGATGAATCGTTTTTGAGCATATTTAATTGAGTTTTGCGATCGCGTGGACTCTGCGACATTCCAAAAAAGTGCTGATTTCCAAGCACTAGGTGGATTTTTACGGCGCTGCTGAGACCTAATTAAAATTTATTGTTAAAAATGCAGCCGAGCTTGGACTGGGGATCAAGCCAGTGACTGCTTTTCCTCTACCTATAAAGTTATAAGCTTATCTTTATTTTAAATTAAATTTTCTGTCTCGTGACACTTTTATTAAAAACAAAGTATTTTTTGTAAGCTTTTTGCGATAAGATCGCAGCTAAAATCATCCACAGCATTGCGAATCATCTCCATCTTCAGAAAGACGCATCTGTTGCCTATCCGGGCTAACCTAGAAAAGGTTACTACAAAAAGGCACTGTATTAAGTTCGGCAGTGTTAAGTTTTGCGAAATAAAGTTTTGCAAGCTGATCGAGACCATGTATGCGTTGTTGAGGGCAATCGATATCACAGCCAATGTGTGAATTAGATCGCAACTTGCGAAAACAACGGTGGTAAGATTGTAGATATCAAGACAAGAACTTGAATACAGAGTCTGTGAGGAAAAGAGATTATGAAACGCAATCTATTAGCCGCTACTTTTTTAATTACTCCCCTACTGTTGGCTGGCCCGGCTCGCGCTGAAAATCCCGTTCACGTCAAACAGTTATTGTCAACCGGGCAATGTTTTAAGTGCGACTTGTCAGGAGCAGATTTAACGGGAGCTCATTTAATTGGTGCTGATTTGAGAGAAGCAAATTTACGAGGAGCAAACCTATCTCATGCCAACCTCGAAGGTGCTGACTTGACGGGTGCTAACTTAACGAGTGCTAACTTAACCGCAGTTTTTCTGACTAATGCCAGTTTAAATGACGCAGACCTTGATCGGGCAAATCTGACCGCTGCTATCATTAACACCGCTGACGTATCCGGCGCATCAATGGAAGATATGACCATCACTGATGCGAAAATCTACAATACCCAAATCGGCGTCGGCGGCAGCTACGACCAGTAAACTCGTTAAAAGAATGGAAAACACCAATTTTGAGGTTAAAAACCCGGTTTCTCCCCAGAAACCGGGTTTTTAGTCTTTTTGTAGGCTGCCCCGGAGCCTCACATTTTATGTCGTATTTCAAGCGAACAATCTGACGCACCCTACCATTACCACTAAAAACCCAAATCAACCGCAATTCGGTGCGCGCAAGCAAACCCAGAAAACGCCACCGCATTTAAACCCTGTCCGGGAAACGTACTGTCACCCACACAATACAAACCAGGCATAGAAGTTCGATTAAATGGCATTCCCAGCAAACCCATTAACTTCTGTCGCGGAATCGGCCCATAAGTTCCGTCTTCGCGCCCCAAAAAGCGACGGTGAGAACGCGCTGTCCCAACTTCCATATAATCCAAACCGGCGTCTAAACCGGGAAAAATCTTTTCTAATCTTTCAATAATTCTCCCTGCGGCCTCTTCCTTTTTCTCCTCATATTCCTGCTGCGAAAGTCCTTCCCACTCTTCCATCCAACTCGAAGTAAAAGCGTGAACGATGTGATATCCTGCGGGAGCTAAATCCGGGTCGAGTACGGTCGGAATTGACACCAAAACTGTTCCCTCAGCCGCTTCCATTTTGTCCCAATCTTCTAACAAAATGTGGTGGCAGGCACTACCCGCAGGGATTACGCTTGCTTCCACTCCCAAATGCAAACTCAAGAAACTCGGGGCTTTTTGATAGCGCTGCTGCCATTTCTTCTCGCTAGCTGGCATCTCTTCTGCGGGCAGCAATTTCTCAAAAGTATCCCACCGCGTGGCGTTAGAAACTATCCGCTTAGCCCGGTAAACTTCGCCGGTTGCTAGCTCGACTCCGACAGCGCGACCCTTTTCTGTAATAATTTTTTTCGCCTTAGCTTTGTATTGAATTTTCCCGCCGCATTTTTCTAATCCTTCGACTAATTTTTGGGCAATTTGACCGACTCCGCCTTTGGGGTAATTTATGCCACCGTAATGTCTATCCGAAAATACCATTCCGGCATTAATCATCGGCGTCAAGTCTGCGGGTACTACAGACCAGTAGTAGCATTCCATGTCGATAAATTTCAGCAAAGTAGGGTCTTTTATGTAGCGCCGCGCAATGTCGCCAGTATTTTGAGGCAGATATTTTACTAATCCCAAACAGGCTAAAGGATTCTGAAAAAAGACTCGGACGAGATATCCGGGTTCTTCGAGGGATAGCAATTCCATGCCGTTGAGGCAGTTAAAGACGTTCCAGCATTCGCCGTAAAATTTGTGGATTCCTTCGCGTTCGTGAGGGAACCTGTCTGTTAATTCTTGCAAGTATTTGTCATAAGCCTGGGGAACTTCAAGTTCCAAGCCGCTGGGTAAGTGATAGTGAAGCTGTACGGGGTCGGGAATAGTTTCTAAGGTGACGTTGACTGCTTTCAGGGCGCGGGTGAGGAGGTTGGTGGTGCCACGCTGTCCGAAGCCAAAAATCATCGAGGCGCCGACATCAAATCTGTAGCCTTCTCGATCGAAATATCCAGCGCTACCTCCCGGAATTGTATAGCTTTCGAGCACTAAAACTTTGGCTTTCTTAGCGGCTAGCTGGGTTGCAGTCACGAGTCCGCCAATGCCGGAACCGATGACAATCACATCAAACTCTTGCTGTGTAGGGCGGGAGTTGGGAGAAAATAATTGGGATTGGGTAGGAGCTGACATTAGGTTAAAAATCTTAATATTTTTATAATATTACAGTCGATCGCTCCCGAAGCAAGAAGTTCGGCAACGGATTATGTAGCGGATGTAACGGATGTCAGGGAGACCGAAGTTCGGCAATGCCCAATGCCCAATATCCAATGCCCGATGCCCCTGCTTTCCAAAAAAAAATGCGGGAACAGTCTACCATTGCCGACTGCCCCCGTCTGCCGATCCTTTGAGAGGAGAACACTAAAAATTACTATAGCCTTGTTGCTAATTAATGTCAATACTATTGGAAAAATATTTCAATAAGCTGATGGAGGTCGATCGGCGAATGGGTTCTAACTCAATCTCTGGCTTGTATGCGCCCTCAAGGATGTGATAAGTTGCACAGAGCGATTGATCGCCCGTTGGCGAAGCCCTCGAAGAGGATCGATCGCACCGCATAAAATCCTCAAACCTAGCAATCTCCCCAATTTCCTAATGTCCCTGCAACTGCGCGTTTACGTTCCTCCGCATCCGTTAATTAAACACTGGCTGGCTGTTGCCCGCGACGCCGCCACCCCCTCGGTACTTTTTCGTTCTGCGATGACAGAATTGGGAAGGTGGCTGGCTTACGAGGCGATTCGAGAATGGCTGCCGACAGTGGAAACAACGGTGCAGACGCCTTTGGCAGAATGTCCGGCGACTTTTATCAACCCGGAAGCTCCGTTAGTTGTGGTACCGATTTTGCGGGCGGGTTTGTCACTGCTGGAAGGAATTCAGACGGTTGTGCCGCTGGCTTCGGTTTACCACCTGGGCATGGCAAGAAATGAGGAGACGCTGGAACCGACTTGTTATTTGAACAAGTTGCCGGCGCAGTTTAACCCCCAAACGCGGGTGATAATTAGCGAGCCGATGCTGGCGACTGGCGGGACGATTATAGCGACTATGCAGGAATTGACGGCACGGGGAATTGACCCAAACTTGATTCGGATCATCTCTGTGGTGGCTGCTCCTCCGGCTTTGAAGAGGCTGAGTGCAGAGTACCCGAGTTTGATTATTTACACGGCAACGATCGACGAAATAGTCAACGAACAGGGCTTTATTGTACCTGGTTTGGGAGATGCGGGCGATCGAACTTACGGCACATGAACCAGCGAGTCAGTCAATTTTAGATTGTAGATCTTAGATTGACTCGACAGATAAATGTGGGGGCTTGTATCCCTTTTTGGGTGCGGTAAGTTGTTTGACGAATCAGTTACTGAAATCTTCTGCGAAAAAGATGACCCTGGTTTGGTAAAAGCAGGCACCGAGAGAGTTAGAATCAAAAGTACAAGTCAAAAATAAATAGCTTTTAGCACTCATTGCCCGTGAAACTTGATTCTGTTCCGCCAAGCTTGTCTGCTTCTGACTCAGTAAACCCCCATTATGATTTGCCACAACAGGTACAACTACAAATAAAAGAGGTTACTGATATTTGTGCTGCTTTAACCCCGGAGCCCGCTGAACTCTCAGTGACTGTAAATCCCGATATTTGTCAGGAACAAAAGAAACTGAAGTCGAAACACTGGGCAATTTTTGCTTCGACTTTTGCAACTATTTTTTTAGCTGAAATAGGAGACAAAACTCAGCTCGCGATTTTGCTGATGACGGCTGAATCTCGGAATCCTTGGATTGTGTTTGCCGGTGCGGGTTCGGCTTTGATAGCAACCAGTTTGCTGGGAGTTTTGTTGGGAAGGTGGCTGGCTAGTCGGATTGCTCCGAGAACTTTGGAGAGAGCAGCCGGAGGGATTTTACTCGCGATTTCGGCGGTTCTGCTGTGGGAAGTGCTGGGTTAATTGTCTGCCTGTCGGTAAGTCGTAGATTTCTACAATAGCTAATTAAGAACTAAAAAAACATGGACTGGCAACTTTTGGGAATCAGTTTTATTACAGTGTTTTTGTCAGAATTGGGAGACAAAAGTCAATTAGCTGTGATAGCCTTGGGCAGTAGTTGTAACTCGCCGCGGGCTGTATTTTTCGGCACCGCGTCGGCGCTGCTGCTGGCGAGTTTAATCGGCGTGGGCATTGGCTTCAGCACGGCAGAGGTGTTGCCGGAACGACTGGTAAAGGGGCTCGCAGCGATCGGATTTGCGGTGATGGGCTTGCGCTTGCTGTGGCCGAAAGCAGATTTACCGGAAGCATCCGAGTAGGGCGTGGCGTCAGTCGATTTTAGATTTTAGATTTTAGATTTTAGATTTACTCCACAGATGAATCTGGGAGTTTGAACAAGAGTCTAAAATTTTGATTTCTCAACCACAGGATTTGGGGGCTTGTATCCGTTTTTGGGCTGGTCAGGAAACTTGAAAATATAGTTATATCAAATCTGTTAGCATCGGAGATTGTTCATCTCTCTATTCTCTTCATCTGCGTGAATCAGGGTCAATCCATTGTCATCTGCGGTTAGTTAATACATTCTCTTTTTTTAACCGCAGATGAGGGCAGATAAACACAGATTAACGCCGATGAATACAGAATGGCTGCAATTCAAGCCTCGTTTTCGATCGCGCGCGTTAAAATTTAAAAAATTAGCGGGGGGCGTGAATTCACGCCCCCCGCTGGAGGTTGAGTCTTTTTTCTCCACTCAACATCTGAGCATTCTGTCGATTAAACTTGGTTTTGGTAGCACCAGCCCAGCAGCGTACCGGCGACAGCCAACTTCAGCGCTTCCAATCCAAAATAGCCTTGGTGCAGTAGATTCATCCCGGTGGGCACTTCTGCTGCGTCAGCGAACAGATTTAGCTGGATTCCTAGGGCGCTCATTTGTGGTGTCAGGGCGTAGGTGTCAATCAGGGCGATCGCCAGAAGTACCAATGATAATAAGATTGCTGTGCGGCTGCGCTTGCCGAAGTCACCGACTAAATTGCTCAAAACCATCAAACCCGTTGCCACCAAGCCCGAACAGATTAACTCAACGCGGTTGAATCCCCAGAACATTAAATTCCCGGCCGTTGCAAACTCGGGAGATGTCATCATGCCAGATACGTAGAGACTGGGCATAATTACTAGATCCAAAATCAGGCTACCGCTGAGCCAGAAAATTAGGGCCACCATGACAATTGCTTGCCAGCGCGGTTTGATTGATTCCACTCTTGATGTTGTAATAGCTGTCATATAATTAGACCCTCTAAAATTTTCTTCTGCCTTTTCTAGAGTTTAACTAACTTTTTTCTCAAATCGTGTTAAGTATTTTTAAATTAATGGTAACTTTTGTGTAACAGACCCTGAAGAATTATTAAGCTCACTTATGTTTGTCATCACCTCGGCTAACTAATACTAATTCGGAAAAAGTACGGAATAAATTAATAATTACTCACAGGACTTATGCACTGCGACCAAAGGCATCTGTTTTTGACCCTGATTAAACACCGTAACGTATTTTTTATAAAAAACCAGGTTTCTGCGTCCAGAAATAACTCCTAATTTAACTGTATATGCCTAAATTTCAATTATCCTCTTGGTTGCCCCGTCTCCCCCCTCAAGTCTGGATTCTTGCTGCAGGCAGATTCCTTTCCCAAAGCGGCACCGGTTTTACTTTATTTTACGCGCCGATATTTTTTGTCGATCGCGTCGGTTTATCTGCTACTGCTGTTGGGATTGGTTTGGGTAGCGGTTCGGTTTCAGGAATATTCGGCAGAATTTTGGGCGGTTCTTTTTGCGATTCCAAATTTTGGGGAAGACGGCGAACTTTATTGCTGGCGACAATTATTTCGGCTGCCGCTTCTTTTATACTGGCGGGGACTAATGATTTTCCCGGCTTAATTGCGGGCAATTTACTGATGGGTTTTGGCGTGGGTTTGTATTGGCCTCCAACCGAGACGATGGTGGCGGATTTAACTGAGGGCGAACAGCGACAGGAGGCTTTTGCTTTGACGCGGCTTGCTGATAATTTGGGTTTGCAAGTTGGGATTATTTTGGGCGGTTTGTTGATTGCTGTAACGGGGAATTATCGATCGCTCTTTATTATTGATGGTATCTCGTTTTTAGTGCTGTTTGCAGTAGTTGCGATCGCGATCGCCGAAACCTACAAACCAGCTAATTCAGCGGATAGAGGCAAAAAAGGTGGGAAAAATGGCTGGATGGTGGCGCTGAGCAATCGAAGTCTTCTAGTTTATGCTTTAGTAAATACTCTGTTCACATTATATATTTCCCAAATCCAAACCACAATGCCGCTGTACTTTAGCAAGTTTGTCGCGGTGGGAACATCGGGAAAAGGCTTTTCAACAGGTACAATTACCGTTTTGTTTGCTTTTAGCACGTTTTTAACTGTGGCTTTGCAACTGCCGGTTGTTAAAGCTTTGAGGCGGTTTTCCCACCCGAAAGCTTTGATGATTTCGGCGCTGCTGTGGGGAATGGGATTTATTGCGATCGGCTGGACGGGAATGGCTGCCACTGGCAATCTATTTTTAGCTGTTTTAGGCTTAAGCTTTTTGTCGGTTGCGACTGTTGCTTATACGCCTTTTGCTTCGGCTTTGGTGGTGGATTTAGCGCCAGAGTCTTTGCGCGGCGTGTATTTAGCAGTTAATTCTCAGTGTTGGGCGATCGGCTATTTAATCGGGCCGCCGCTGGGCGGTTTGGCTTTGGATAGAGGTAAATGGGCGGCGGATAATTTTTGGTTGGGTTTGGCTTTGAGTGTTGGCGTGGCTATTTTTATTTTACAAAAGCTCGATCGAATGTTGAAAAGTAGAATCTAATATTCAGTTGTTCGTTTAGGACTAAGACCAAAAAACCCGGTTTCTGCGTCAATATCTCTCGGTTCGATACCACGATTTTTCGGAGAAACCGGGTTGGTGACCCTGCGTGCGTCCAAGACTGTAGTTGTTAGCATTAACAGTCAACAGTCAACAGTTAACCGTCAACTAACTAATTTATTTTCGTCGATCGCCCAATTTGCGGTAAACTTCTCTTAAATCAACTTGATGGTGAGCCAAAGCAACCAAAGCGTGATAAAATAAATCCGCAACTTCCCCAGCAATCCCCTCTTTGTCGTCATCTTTGCAAGCCATCACAACTTCCGCCGACTCTTCGCCAATCTTTTTGAGAATCTTGTTGTCGCCGCCCTCGAACAACTTGCAAGTATAAGAACTTTCGTTAGGATGGTCGCGGCGATCGCAAATTACCGCAAATAATTGAGATAACATATCCCCTGGCGGCGGTGAAATTTCCCCATCAACTTGGTGAAAACAACTTCTTTCTCCTGTGTGACAAGCAATATCTCCGACTTGTTCGACTGTTACCAGCAAAGCATCACTATCGCAGTCGTAACGCAGCCCTTTGACATTTTGAATGTGTCCCGAAGTCGCCCCTTTGGGCCACAATTCAGCGCGCGATCGACTCCAGAACCAAGTTTGCCCGGTAGAGAGCGTTTTTTGCAGCGACTCCCGATTCATCCAGGCCATCATTAACACCGTACCGTCCAAATAATCTTGGACGATCGCAGGCACTAAACCGCGATCGTCGTAACGAATCTTTTCAATTGGGATCGATCGGCTCAAACTCGATAAATCAGTAGTAGACATAATTTTATTTCAACTTTGTAATATAGATTAACGCTTTCCTGTCGGAGATTGTTTTTTTATTAACCGCAGAGAACGCAGAGGAGGCAGAGGAAGAGAGAAGATTGAGCAAGTGATGGCTAAATTGTCAAGAACTATTTTACAAAAAATTACATCTTAGGGCGATTCCCTACGGGATAGCTTCGCTTCACGGTGCTAGTGCGACAAAGCTTAAAAAACCTAAGCTAGTATTGCTACTCATTGGTTGATACCCTAAAATCTACTAGAATAGTTTCCTTGAATCGACCTAACCTTTATGTTGAACTGGCTATAAAATTATTCTACCAACAACAGACCTTCACTAAGGAGAAAACATTGGTTTCCACAACCTTGAAAACGACCAAATCAGAAGAAATTTTCGCTGCAGCCCAGAAGTTGATGCCAGGTGGCGTCAGTTCCCCCGTGCGCGCCTTCAAATCCGTAGGCGGACAGCCCATCGTCTTTGACAGGGTAAAAGGAGCCTACATTTGGGATGTTGACGAAAACCAATACATTGACTATGTAGGCACTTGGGGCCCGGCTATCTGTGGCCACGCCCACCCGGAAGTCATCAAAGCCCTGCACGAATCTTTAGAAAAAGGTACGAGTTTCGGCGCACCATCGCTGTTGGAAAACGTACTCGCCGAAATGGTCATCGATGCCGTTCCCAGCATTGAAATGGTGCGATTTGTCAACTCCGGCACCGAAGCCTGTATGGCCGTTTTGCGGCTGATGCGAGCTTTCACCGGACGCGATAAACTGATTAAATTTGAAGGCTGCTATCACGGGCACGCCGATATGTTCTTGGTAAAAGCCGGTTCCGGCGTGGCAACTCTGGGCCTTCCCGACTCCCCAGGCGTCCCGAAATCCGTTACCGCCAATACCCTCAACGCTCCCTACAATGACTTAGAAGCAGTCAAAGCTTTATTTGCCGAAAATCCCGGCGAGATAGCAGGCGTAATTCTCGAACCAGTGGTGGGGAATGCCGGTTTTATTACCCCGGATGCAGGTTTTCTCGAAGGTTTGCGGGAAATTACTAAAGATAACGGTGCTTTGTTAGTTTTTGATGAAGTAATGACCGGTTTCCGCATCGCCTACGGCGGAGCTCAGGAAAGATTCGGCGTTACCCCGGATTTGACTACCTTGGGTAAAGTTATCGGTGGCGGTTTGCCGGTGGGAGCTTACGGGGGAAGGCGGGATATTATGGGGATGGTGGCTCCTGCGGGGCCGATGTATCAAGCGGGTACGCTTTCGGGAAATCCTTTGGCGATGACTGCTGGGATTAAGACTTTGGAATTGCTGCAAAAACCCGGCACTTACGAACAGTTGGATAAGATTACCAAAAAACTGTCTGACGGATTGCTAAAAATTGCTAAGGAAGCCGGACACGCGGTTTGGGGCGGGCAAATTAGCGGGATGTTTGGCTTGTTTTTTGCGGCTGGCCCGGTTCACAATTACGAGGATGCGAAGAAGTCGGATTTGACGAAGTTCAGCCGCTTTCACCGGGGAATGTTGGAGCACGGAATTTATCTTGCTCCTTCGCAGTTTGAGGCGGGATTTACTTCTTTGGCTCATACTGACGAAGATATCGATCGAACTTTGGCGGCAGCGCGTGAAGTGATGGCAAGTATTTAACGTGTGTAGTAAGGATGTTCGTCCTTAAAACTCAGGATTAAATAATTAAAGTCCTTGCTGTTTTTTGGCAGTAAGGACTTTAATTTTTAACTGCTACCCAATCCGGGGGTTGAAAACCTCTTGATCAGGGCTGATCCAGCGGGCGAGAAACCTAGTTTCTATCCGATTTGGCGACGAGTCATATCAATTCCGGTTGCACTTATACATGATGGGGAGTGGGGGAATAGGGAATTATTGACCGAGCCTCGATCATTCCCATCCCAGCAGAAACAATATCAAGTAAAGTCCTGAATCATACAGACTATTCAGGAGTCGCTTTTAATAAGGATTACAGGCTTTTTTAGTAAATCTGCACGGGGTAATTTCAGCTTAATGGTGTGAGGGAATTACAAATTAGTAATTATAGGATATTTCTACTTTGTGGTAGCAATCCCTAACTTAGCTCCCTTAATTCGGCGTAATCTATCCATAACTTCCACCACATTTCCGTGATTGACGCTTTTATCCGCATTCAGCACAATTAATGAGTTCGGATTTGACCCCATTACCTGTCGCACTGTACCCTCAATCTCGTCTAAGTTGACTAACTTTTTATCAACCATTAATTTTCCCTGATCATCAAGCGTAACGGTAATTTTAGCAGGCGAGTCCTGAACTTGAGAGGTTGATGCTTTCGGTAAGTTTACGGGTAGACCCTCGGATTTGGATAAAGACAGAGAGGAAACAATTAAAAACGTTAATATGGCGAAGACCACATCAATCATTGGCACGATGTTAATCTGGGGAATACTATCAGGTTCATCGGGTAGGCGCATAATTAGATTCTCTTGGTAGTTTTTCGTAGCGGTGACGGTACAATAACTCTAGTTGGCCTCCGGCTTCCTGAATAAAAGCAATCTGCTGTAAGTAAAACCCGCGAAACATATTGGCAAATAAGAGTGTAAAGATTGCCACAACTAACCCTATTGCCGTAGAAACGAGGGCTTCGCTAATCCCAGAAGTAACGCCTGCGGCATTGGTGCCCGTGGCATTCCCCAGTTTGAGAGAACTAAAGGTAGTAATTAACCCCAAAACTGTTCCGAGCAACCCAAATAGTGGGGAAAGGCTGATAATGGTGTCAAATATTGTATTGAATCGCTTCAGGATGGGGATTTCTGCCTGAGCGCCACTCTCTAAGGCCAAACGAAATTCTTCGATGTTGGGGGAGTCTAATTCTAAAGCTTCTAAAAAAATCCGGGCTAGGGGCAAATCGCTGTTTACTTGTAACTTTTTGATGGCGGAATCGGGGTTTTGACTGTAAAGCTGTAGCACTTCCCGCACAACTCGCCGCTGCCGCCGATTTACCCTAAACCAAAAGGCAAGACGCTCTATGATCAGCGCGACTGCTGCGATTGAGGAGGCCAATAGCGGCCAAGCAACAATGCCTGCGGCGCGAAAAATGTAAATGAAAGCATCCATTGATTTGTACTCTCGCTAGCTCTGTTGAATGATCGCAAGCTGCCTAATGGTGCAATTAGCCCGATCGAAGGCTGGTAGAGTTTCTGCGTCAAGTCGGCACAAGTGATTCAGGCAGCGAATTGTTTCACTCAAGCGCGATCGCGATCGCGATCGCGATCGCACAAACGCACTACCTGTATGTGACTATCTTCGTCTGTACCCAAAATGCTCCTACTGTGATCCCGACCGAGATCGCGACAGATTGTTCTGCCAGTGCTTCTTTGCTAAAGATTTGCGTTAGGACTTGACAATAATCTTCAATAATTTTAAAGATTCTCAACTAGGTTTCCACAAAATTCAGGGTTTGTCAAGTCCTGATCCATCTTGTTAAATAAAAATTACCTATTAAATAAAAAAATAAAATTAAGTTTACTTATTAAAAAAATTTTATGAAAAGCTTGAGAATGTGGAAATTTGTTGGTATATTACGGGCTAGAGTATTGCAGTTAAGGCATTTTTGAACCTTGCCCTGCCAGAATCCGAACATTGACGGCACCCAGGAGAGCGACGTAGACGCCCCCAAAGGAAATGCTGATTGGTAGCGTCTAGTGGCTATCTCAAAATTAAATAATGAAAATTAATTGCAAGAGTCTTGAACAGGGTGACAGTGTTCTTATAGGATGGGTAGGTTCATCATTGATAGCAAGCTCAACAGGCTGTTGGTAGCTTGTTTCGGGTTATGTCGGGGAGCCAGCGAGGATGTTGTCATCCATAAAGGAGATTGATAAGGCATGAGTTTTTCAAATGTTTCGGCGACGCAAAGACAACAACAAGAAGAAGCTCTCAAAAAAGTTCTGGCGATCAGTCTGTTAGCCTCAACCTTACTGCACGGTGTCGCGCTGCCGTTGAGCCTCAAGTTGGTCAAACCTGCTGAATTTGAAGAGGATGCAATTGAAATTGTTGTGCTTGATGAGCCCACAGTAGAGGAAACCCAGCCAGAGTCGGTTATTCCAGAAAAGGTATCTCCCCCACCTGAGACGTTCAAACCAGAACCGCCACCAGAGCCAACTCCCCCAGAGGAGCAGCCGGTAGCGGTAACTCCACCGCCGATTCCAGAGGAGCCCCCGGTAGCGGTAACGCCACCACCGATTCCAGAGGAGCCCCCGGTAGCGGTAACGCCACCACCAGAGATTAAGAAAGAGCTGCCATTAACGGAAACTTCGCCACCAACTCCGATCGAGCCTTCCCCCCCACCTCAACAGGATTTCAATTCCCCAGAAACTCCTAAAGCCCCGATCGCCAAGGAACCCGAAAACCCCTCGCCCGATCCTCCAAAAAGCGAACCACCCGTTAGCGACTCCCGCCCCAAGGGTGCTGCGAGTCTCCCAGACTTTACAAAAGATGCTGGAAATCCCAACTCCTCAGACAGCCCTGAAAAAAATAACCCGCTCTCGTCATCTGCTTCGGCGGGTAGCGGGGAGCCTTCCTCAGAGCCATTAAATCCTTCTTCCGGGCCCATACAACGATCGCCCGCGGCTGGCTCGCCAGTCACAGCTACTAGGCCAGGAGGCGGTAGCAATGCTGGAAACGCGATCGGGGATCTCACAAACCCCTCCTCCTCTGATAGCCCCGGAGGAAGTGCGTCGAACTCACCATCCGGTGCCAGCGAAAATGGCGACATACCTTCTGATGAGCCATTTGCGGCTGGTTCGGGGCGATCGGCCCGATCGCCTGCGGCGGGCTCGCCAGTCACGGCCACCAGGCCAGGAGGTGGCGGAAATTCGGGAAATGGGAGCGGAGGTTTAGGAAACCTCGCCTCCTCTGGTAGCCCTGGAAGTGGAGGCCCGGGAGGCGGAAGCCCAGTCGGAAGTGCGTCGAACTCATCACCCGGTGGAGGTGGAAATGGTGGCGGGGGTTCGTCAGGGCCATTTGGTAGCGGTTCGGGGCCAGTGCCAAAACCGACAAATCCAGGAAGAGGGGGGAGTCCTTCGCGCCCTTCCGGCCCGCCTCCCGGCACTTGCATTAGCTGCGGTAAACCTGAATATCCGAGCGCAGCCAGAAAAGAAGGGCGGCAAGGCCGAGTGGAAGTCATGTTTGACGTTGACCCCAACGGTAAGGCATTCAACATCACGATCTTGACTTCGAGCAAGCACGACGACTTCGATAGCGCAGCGATTAAAACAGTAGAAAAATGGAAATTTGCCACATCAGAGAGTGGCATTCAAGGAAAAACAGCATCCATTACCTTCCAGCTCAATGACTAGGGATTTTTTTGAGACTCTAGCAATTTGGCTGGGAATTCTATAGCACCGTCCAAGGAATAGCAAAGTTAAAAGTTGAATTTTTTGTGAATTATGAATTTGGGAATGTCGTCAGCAATATTAAGTAAACTTCAGCGAGTGGGACTCGCTCTCTTACTTGGTTCCAACTTGGGAATGGCTTTGTTGTTTGCCAACCCTCACAGCGCAATGGCAGGAGTAATTACTTTACCCGATGGCGGACGTTGCGAGGGAGAATTGAGTGAGGGAAAACTCAGCGGCCCAGGCATCTGTCAATATGCCAACGGCGATCGCTACGAAGGCTCTTTTCTCAACGGCCAACCTCACGGCCAAGGCATCTATACCTTTAAAGAAGAAGGTAAATACCAAGGAGAATTTGCTTTGGGTGAATTCAACGGTCAAGGTGTCCGGGAATTTGCTAACGGCAACCGCTACGAAGGTACTTTTAAAAACGGTGAGTTCGACGGTACAGGCACTTTTACCTCAACTAACGGCATTCGTTACGAAGGCTCTTTTACAAATAGTTCCCCCAGCGGCCGAGGGGCTTTTACGTTCAGTAATGGCACTCGATGCGAAGGAGATATTAAAGAAGGAAAAGTTAACGGCAAAGGCGTCTGTCAATATGCTAATAAGAACCGCTACGAAGGAGAGTTGCTGAATAATCTACCTCACGGGCAGGGAATTTATACCTTTGCCGAAGGAGGCCGTTATGAGGGGCAATTTAGTGAAGGGCAGTTTCACGGTAAAGGGGTTCGCGAATATCCGAACGGCAACCGCTATGAAGGAGAGTTTGTGAAGGGCAACCTTCAAGGTCAGGGGTTGTTTACTTTTAAAGAAGGGGGACGTTATCAAGGGCCGTTTGACAATGGAGAATTTAGTGGTGAAGGTGTCCGTGAGTTCGCCAATGGAAATAGCTATAAAGGCACTTTTGTCAAGGGTAAGATGAGCGGGAAAGGAGTTTTCATTTTTGCGAATGGCGATCGCTGCGAAGGCGAATTTAGCGATGGTCAGTTCAACGGCAAAGGTACCTGCATTTACGCCAATGGCGATCGCTATCAAGGTGAATTCCTCAACGGCCAGAAACACGGTCAAGGTTCTTATCTATATGCAGATGGGACGAAGGTAGAGGGAAATTGGCAACAGGGGCAGCTCCAAAAATAACTTTATAACCTATTTCTCCCTACTTGTTTACCCCCCTCGTCACCAATGACATTAATGCGCTTTACAGCGGAAACACCGGGGTTTTATAGCGCTTTTTAAGTTGGTGAGCGTAGCGGAGGGCTTTTAATTTCACATCCGATTTACACAGGGTCTTTTTTCGGATTTTCTGGATTGCTCGAAAAAGAGTTATTTTTTTTAACTGCATATCGACGCAGATAGACCTAGATACCTTACGTTTTTGGGCAACGGATTTGGTATAAATTTCTCCCTTGTTCTCCATAAAAGGGGTTTAAATCCTCCGCGTTTTGTTCATGCAGCTTGTTGAAAAGGCTGCACTGTCTCAGTTTAACCAAACCTAGCCAATTAATTTCCAGTGTTTATACAACTAAAAAAACAAGGCCGGTGGATTGTCTCCTTATTAATGAGTTTTATTTTAGTTTTGCTTCTAAATAATGGGGTTCAATCCTCGCCTGAAATTGGCAATCAAATTCTTTGGGATACCTATGGAATTCCACATATTTACGGAGAAAATAGTAAAAGCCTTTTCTACGCTTTCGGGTGGGCGCAGATGCAAAGTCACGGTAATCTGATTTTGCGTCTTTACGCGCAAGCTCGCGGGCAAGCTGCCGAATTTTGGGGCGAAGATTATCTGGAATCCGATCGCTGGGTGCAAACTATGGGAATTCCTAATCGCGCCAATGCGTGGTATGAATCACAAAATCCCATTTTTCGCAACTATCTCGATGCTTTTATTGGTGGAATGAATGCCTATGCAAAAGAACACCCAGAAGCGCTCACCGAAGAATTAAAGGTAGCATTGCCCCTCAAACCGGTAGATGTATTGGCACACGCGCAACGGGTCATCAATTTTACTTTTGTAGTCGATCCAGAGCGCCTTGAAGATATCGCTGAAAATGCTACCCCCAAAGGCTCTAATGGTTGGGCGATCGCTCCTTCCCGTTCTGAAAGCGGCAATGCCATGCTATTGGCAAATCCTCACCTTCCTTGGTCGGATTTATATTTATGGTACGAAGCACAACTGATTGCCCCAGAAATTAACGCTTACGGAGCGACTCTCGTCGGATTTCCTGTATTAACGATCGCCTTTAATGACAACTTGGGATGGACTCATACTGTCAACACTCACGATGGCTGGGATGCCTACGAATTGCCCCTCGCTAACGATGGCTATCGCTTCGATGGCGAAGTCCGAAAATTTGACAGGGAAGAGAAGGTTTTAAAAGTCAAAGAAAAGAATGGGAATTTGCGATCGAAATCTCTAGTAGTGCGGCGTTCTGTTCACGGGCCGATTGTCACAGAAAAACAGGGCAAAGCGATCGCTCTGCGCGTTGTCGGACTCGATAAACCAGCAGCCCTTCAGCAGTGGTGGGATATGGCGCGGGCAAGGAATTTCAATGAATTTGAGGCTGCTTTAAAGCGTTTAGAAATTCCCATGTTTACCGTCATGTATGCCGATCGTGAGGGGCATATCATGCACTTGTTTAACGGTCAAGTCCCCATACGCAAAAACGGAGATTTTAAATACTGGTCAGGCACGATCGCAGGCAATACATCAGAAACTTTGTGGAGCAAAAATCATCCCTATGCGGATTTGCCGCGCGTTGTCGATCCGCCCAGCGGTTGGTTGCAAAATACCAACGATCCTCCTTGGACGACGACGTTTCCCAGCGCGATCGCACCGGATAATTATCCCGCCTACATGGCACCGCGCGGCCCGATGGATTTGCGATCGCAGCGATCGGCAAAAATGCTCTTAGAAGATGAAAAAATCTCTTTCGATGAATTGATGCAATACAAACATTCCACTCAGGTAGAACTTGCCGATCGCCTCCTCGATGATTTAATTCCTGTCGCACGGCAAGGCAGTGAAAAAGCGCGTCGCGCTGCGGAAGTTCTCGCCACTTGGAATCGCAAAGTCGATGCTGACAGTCGCGGGGCGGTGCTGTTTGCCTTTTGGAAACAAGCGATGGATGCCGATCGGTTATTCGCTAAACCTTGGAGCGAAGATGCGCCGCTAACTACGCCCGACGGGTTGGCAAATCCTGCGGAGGCGGTGCGGGTGCTGGAAGCGACAGCAACCAAAGTTGAGGTAACTTATGGCGCGTTAGATGTGGCATGGGGGGAAGTCTTCCGATTGCCTGGGGAGGCGAATCTGCCTGCAAATGGAGCTGACGGTGCTTTGGGTGTATTTCGCTCAGTATGGTTCGCTCCTGGGAAAGACAATCGCTTTCAAGCGGTTGCGGGCGATTCTTTTGTCGCTGCGATTGAGTTCTCGAATCCGGTGAAAGCAATGGCGCTAAACAGTTACGGCAACGCCACTCAACCTGGTTCGCCCCACGCAGGCGATCAGTTGCAGCTCTTTGCTCGCAAGGAATTGCGCCCTGTATGGCGATCGCGATCGGAAATTGAAGCTCACCTGAGTTCGCGCCAGAAACTATCGCCTCAATTCAACCGATGAATTGTTCTCTATTGTCCTGCGATCGATTTGAATGCTTTCGATATCGCGCAGCAGTCGGGAAGCATACCCACCGACTGCAACGAGCAATAAGCCCAGTGAGGAGATAGCGTACAACAAAGCCATGCCAGCACCGGCACCTGTCCCGATAATTGGGCCAAAAATAGCTGCTAAAAAGCCTCCCGGTTGCATGGCGGGTTCAAAGACGCGATCGGCAAGTGGCCCTGCGATCAATAAACCGATCGCTGACGCCAATTGCACAATAACTGCTCTGGTAGCAAAAACGCGCCCCTGTACCTCTGGTGCGACTTTCGCCAGCCAGATCGCCTCGTTGGAACTGCCGAGGATGGGGAAATTGAAAGACGAACAAAATTGAGCGGGAATCCAGATGGAAAGCGCCTGACCGAAAGCAAAGACTATTTTACTCAAGCCCGCGCCTGCCATGCCGAACACAAAGCCCCGGATTCGGCGTTTGGGCCCGCCCCAAATAGTGACGATCGATGCTCCTAAAACGCCGCCGGCGCCGGCGGCTGAAAGGATAGTACCTAGGATTCTGGCATTGTTGCCGGTGCGTGCCAGAATCATCGGTGAGTAGAGGGCCGCGCCGATGTCGTGAGCGAACCAGAATAGCGACACGGACACCAGCAAGGCAAGCAGGCTGGGACGCTCGACGATGTAGCGGAATCCGAAGCTGAGTTCTTGCAACAGGTGGGGGCTAGTCGGCTGGGGATTGGAGGCGATATTGCTCCGCAACGCTGGCGCGATCGCGGGCTGGGGTATTTTGACACATACTAGCGTGGCGATCGCGATTGTAAAAGTTGCCAGGTCGATCGTAAAAATCCCGCCGGGCCCAATCGCAGAATAGAGAATCCCCGCCAGCGTCGGAGCAATAATATTCGCACCGTAACTGGCCAAAAAGCTTAAACTGCTAGCGCGGCTGTAATGCTTTTCTGGCATCATGGTGGCAATGGCTGCTGAGTAAGCTAACTGCTGAATTTGGTCAAAAATTCCGTTAACCGCACCCGCTACATATAAATGCCATAGTTGCAGGTTTTGGCTGATATAAAGTAATAGGATAGCGAGCGTTAACAGAGCTGAAACCGCATCGCCGATCGCCATCAAAAATTTTCGATTACAGCGATCGACGAGAATGCCAGCAACCGGAGCGAGCAAGATGCGCGGCAATTGAGTAAAAAACATCAACAAAGCCAAAGCCGTCGCTTGACTGGTGGACTCCCAAATCCAAATAGTCAGCGCAAACGCGGACATAGCGCTGCCAATCATCGAAGCAGTTTGTCCGAGCCAGAGTTGAATAAATTTTTGCATGAAATAGGGGATTGATAGGATTTAAAATTCAGAGGATAGGGGTTTTTAGGCAGGAGAATGACACCCGCATCAAACCGCACGTCGCTCTCATTAAAACCAAGGCCATTGCTGGCTAAGTGGAGATAATTCTTCATATTGCTGTCTCGCTTCCTTACGGTAAAATTTCGCCAAATGCCGCTGCCGCCACATCATTACACCCGTAATAAACAGTACAATAGCTGCTAATCCTGCGATCGCGTGTACCAGCCGCAAGTAAATTCCCCCATAGCTGCCAATATGTAGCGGATAAAGCGAGTTGAGAATTCGATTTGCTATAGAAGCTGATTTTACACTGTCAGCCTGCAATATTTCGCCACTGTATTGGTCGAGATAAATGGTGCTAATCCCGTTTGGGTGCGGCTCATTGGGGAATTTTTTCCGTACTTTAAAAGTTGCTTCAGGCGTCAAAGGCAGAGAAATAAAAGTGGTTTTAGCTTCTGTCCAAACGGTATTAACTTGGTCTAATATCTCGTCAAGGTTTTGCCTCAAACTGCTAGAGTGGGGATGAGAAGTCAATGCTGGCTGTGGCTTTTCATTCGTTAGCCAATACAGAGCCGATTCAACCGGCGCGTAAAAAATTATCGCTGTCCCTGTAGCGGAGATGAGTATGAGAAAAGCGACCGATACAATGCCAGAAACGTTATGTAAATCAAATACAGTCCGCTGCCAGTGAGCTTTCCAATTAATAGAAAATCCGCGACCCAAATTTCGCCAACCAGTCCACAATACCAAGCCACTAAAAGTTATTCCTAGCATTACTATACCGCAAATACCGACAACAAGATGACCGAATTCTCCTCCCGCTAATTCCGCGTGTAACGTAAAGATAAAACCTGTAAAAGTTTCTTTCCAAAGGCGTCCACCCGTAATTTTTCCACTGTAAGGATTGACATAAACGCTAACTATTTCCTCACTCTTGGACAGCATTGAAACTTGGCAAACATCCTTTGTTTCTCGGGGCAGCAAGATACTAAGAGCTTGATTTTGCGGATAAGATTTTTCGACAATTTGCAGGACATTTTCCAGCGGTATCCGTTCGGCTTGAGGAATAACTTGCAGGAGTTGGGGATTGAAAAACCGCTCGATTTCGGGGCCGAAAATTAGCAAGCTACCCGTTAAAGCAATTACTGCTAGAAATATTCCTACTACCAACCCCAAATACAAGTGCAGTTTGAATGCGAGTTTGCGGAACTTCATCTCGAAATTTTTCTCAAAGCCGTTAACTGTTCTCATTAAGGTAAAACCGATAGTCCGACAGGGAATTCATTCCCTGTCTCAAAGCTAAAGTCCTCGCTATGAGGACTGAGAAAAACACTTTTCAACTCATTAGTCCTCTTGAGAGGACTTTAGCTATTAGACAGGGGTTTCAACCCCTGGCGGACTGGCGGACTAGCGGGTGGCCGCGAGGACTGGCAGACTAACAGCTTAAATTGACACCAATGGGTTCTTGGAGTGTCCCTACGAGGATATTGAATCTACCTCATAACCCTGCAATCTGCTGTAATTACCAGTTAAGGCGGTAATTAACACTGAGAGTCAAACCTCTGCCTGCATAATTAGCGCTGTCCGATCCAAATCCAGCTAAGTATTGGGAGATCACGGGAAAATATTGATTATTCAATAAATTCTCGACTTTGACTTGTAGCAGCCCAGAGCCAATTTTAACCGCGCTGATGTAATCCACTGTGAGATAGCTGCTAATCGGGCCGCCATCCGAGCCGTCTTTGAAGGCTTGATCGCGATTTCCAGAATATAAGAACTGTAACCGATTGTTCCATCCCGGCAAAGTTTCGTTTTGGAGATAAGCTGTTAGCTTGAGCGGTGGAATTCTGCTGCTATCGAGGGCGATGTAACGGTTGTCCTCCTCATATTCGCCTTGAATATAAGTAGCAGTACCGCCGATCGACCATGCTTGTGCAGGTTGCCAATCCACAGTCCCTTCTAAGCCGTAAATGCGTTCTGGGGCGCGGATGAGCTCCAGGCGACCTGTGTTGCCAACTGGTTGAAAATTTACTCCTAGATCGGAGGTATTGTAAAAAGCGGCAAGCGACATTTGCACGGATCGCCACCCTCCTCGAATCCCAATTTCGTAGTTGTTGACTTTTTGCGGTTGAGTTACTTCTAACGAAGATTCAATTCCGACAAAATTGTCGGGGGGTTGGCGGAGGATGCGGCCGAAATCTGGAACTGAGAAACCTTGAGAGAAGTTGCCAAATATGTTGAAGTTGTCAGTAATTTTATAGACAGCCCCTGTATTAAATAGGGTGGCGTTAAATTTGCGATCGCCTCCTTCGATCTGGCGATCGTTAAAAGTGGTATAATCATTGACGTTTAACCCGACGCGTTCGTGACGTATCCCGCCACTTAAAATGACGATATCGTCAATATTCCATTCCAATTGACCGAAAAAGCCAAGGCTGTCGTAAGTGTAAGGAGGAACGAAAGGACGCTCGGAGATTTTCCGGTAAACCCGGCCACCACTTGCGTCAAATCTCTCCGGATCGTACAAGTCGAAACGCTGTTTGCTATCTTCAGTAATATAGTCAGAACCCCAAGTTAATCGAAGATTTTCGGCACGAGATAAAGGAGTGGTAATCGCCAGTCTACCTCCTATCTGTTCGCTCTCGGCTCCCGAACGAGCAACACCGACAAACGGCCCAAAGAAATCCGACGTGCGGTAATCTGAAGGAACACCTACATTGGAATTCGTTCGATAGTAGATTTGGCTTTGAAGGCTGCTGCCAAAAAGGTTTTGGTTGGTGTAACTTAGGTTGAGCTGTGTACTTTTATTTCCCGGTGTTTCCCCGTCAATATCCAACTCCCCGGTTCGGATGGCGCGGGCTTTTTGCCGTCCTTCCTGGTCGTCAACACTAGGGTCTGGAATCACATTGGGATCTTGGGTTTCCCGATAGTGATTGACAGTTAGTTGCAGCCGCTGTTCGGTATCCAAATCTACCCCGACTTTGCCCATCACGTTGAAGAGGGTGCTGCTGTCTCCGCCGAGTTCAAAAAAGGGAATGCGATCGCCTTTGGCATCGTAAAAAGCTCCACTTCTAGAGAGCGAGACAGTGCCCGTCAGATCGAAATTGCCCGATCGGCCAGAAATCGTCTGCTGAGCGTTAAAGCCTAGAGCATCTTCTGTGTTTGTTAAAGCGCTACTGACGCCCACTTCAGTAACAGCAGTTAGCCTTTCCTCAGTTGGCCGACGAGTAATGATATTAATCACGCCACCTGTAGCCTGAGCGCCATAGATTGCGGTAGACCCCCGCACTACTTCAATGCGTTCGATCGCGCTGGGGTCGATGTTTCTAAATTCTCTGCCAAAAGATTGAATATTGGTCGTTTGCGGCACGCCGTCAATCAGAACCGAAACGTCGCGACCCCGCAAAGTTTGTCCATAAGTGGCAGTAGTTTGAGTCGGGGGCGCGAAACCGGGAACCTGATTTGCCAGAGCTTCCCCGACATTTCTCGATTGCCCTACCTGCTGCTGAATTTCTTGTGAGTCTATCACCGTTATAGAGCGCGGCACGTTCGTCACTCTTTCTGCGGTTCGTGTTGCAGTGACGACGATTTCAATCGGGTTTCTCCCCGCCTGTGGTGTCCCTGGTGGCTGCGCTGTAGGTGGTAAGGGTTCTCCGGGCGTCCCTGGTGGCTGCGCTGTCGGCGGCAAGGGTTCTCCGGGCGTCCCTGGTGGCTGCGCTGTCGGTGGTAAGGGTTCTCCGGGTGTTCCTGGTGGCTGCGCTGTCGGTGGCAAAGGTTCTCCGGGTGTTCCTGGTGGCTGCGCTGTCGGTGGCAAGGGTTCTGCGGGTATCTCTACCGGCTGCCCTGTCTGTGGGAAGGGTGCTGCGGGTGTCCCCGGCCGCTGTGTTGTAGGAGCCGGTGCAGGCGGGCGAGCAGTCATCTCCGAGGTGGGTTTTAAACTGAGAATCAGACCCGCAGCATTAGGAATCACCCGTGCCACTGGTTGACCCCTCTCGCCAATCACTTTGATTCGGATGCTGTTGTTATCTAAAGGAGTAACGATGACAGAAGCAATTCCGGCAGCAGGCTTGTCTTGACGAAACTCATTTCCCCCCGGTAGTCGCAGTTGAGCGGTGATGACATCAACTTGTAAAGTTTCGCCAAAGCTGGCGCTGAAGACTTGCAGGGGCCTTCCATCTTCAGTGTCTAGGATGATTTCAATGCCTTCTGACGTGGGGTTGAGGCGAACTGCCGTCACCTGCGCGATGTTGGAAGCGCACACCGGCTGAGCGACTAACGCCGACACGACTCCTGCCAGCCCAAGGCTACTTAGTAATTTCTGTGATCTCTTCATTACTCTTGAATCAACAATTAATGGAACTTCGGATATGTGGTTTGCGTTGCTTGCACAACATGATTTGTGGCAGCGTTGCTGCTCTTGTGTGCCTCTTGAAACTGACCTGCGGAAGATCCGGCCCAGTTGTCGGGCGCAGTTCGATCCGATTCTCCCGTCGCTAGTGGCATTTGTCTGGGAATACAGGAGGCGCGTAAGGGCGAAAGCCTGAGTCCGGTGGCGCTCTGGACGATCGACCACGGTTGGCACCTTCCTCAGTTAAAGGAAGTAGTCGCTGGGCGCTTAATGAGAAAGTGCCTTAATTAGATAACAGAGCACTTGCATCTGTCAAGAGTTAACTAATGAAAATTTATTGCATTTTAAGTTGGGGGGTGTCACCCCTCTATCTAGTTAGACGCCACTTGCTTATTATGATTGCTTGTCAGGGCTAGACAAAAGATCGCCTAAAATGCTATGGCAAGAGTTAGAAAAATTGTCATATAGGCACTGATAGGAGTCAATAAATTATCTCAACTACTCTTGACAATAAATATCATCTAGCCTACTATGCTAAAAGTCGATAGCCGTAAAGCCCCTGAAGCTGATGTCGAAGCTGGCTCGGACTGAAATCGCCCCGGAGCCATTGCCGAACAGCGCGATCGACAACAAAACGTGAAAAGAAGCGCTAATACCCGGATTGAAGACTCAAACGCGCTGATGGGAGACTCGTAACGCCCGAAAACTGTTCACAGAAAGTCTATGTGGAAAGAATTTGGCGGAACTGGTTGGCGTACTGCAAACAAGATTTATAGGTAAAAAGAATCGATGAGTGACGCAAGCATTCAGGGAAACCAACTCACCGAAAGTTGTACCAATTTAGTAGAACTCCTACAAAACAGAGCGCTACACCAACCAGAGCAGAAATATACATTTCTGTTAGACGGAAAAACTGAAACCGCCAGTTTGACTTATCGAGAGTTAGATGCGATCGCCCGATCGCACGCCGTGCGACTTCAGACATTGGGACTCACTGGCGAACGAGCCTTACTGCTTTTCCCGCCAGGATTGGACTATCTCGCCGCCTTCTTTGGATGCTTGTACGCCAAAGTGATCGCCGTTCCCCTCTATCCGCCGAAGCTGAAACGGAATTTAGCGAAAATTAGTGCGATCGCCAAAGATGCAGGAGCAACAGTTGCGATCGCTCCCGCGCGACACCTGGAAAATTTAGAGCAGCTATGCGAACAAGCGCCGGAACTCAAAGCGATGCGTTGGCTGAGTGCAGAGGTGCTTTCCGATGACGGCGAAAAGTGGCAGCAGCCACCCATCCATCCCGACGAAGTGGCTTATCTTCAGTACACTTCCGGCTCAACCTCCACCCCCAAAGGCGTAATGGTGAGCCACGCAAACGTTTTGTACAACATCGAATACATTCACCGAGGCTTTGACCACGATGCCGAAAGCGTTGCCGTAACGTGGCTCCCCCCGTTTCACGACATGGGGTTAATTGACGGATTGCTCAAACCTTTGTATCTGGGAATTCCCTCTTACTTCATGCCACCAGCGGCGTTTATTCAGGACCCGATGTGCTGGTTGGAAGCGATTTCGCGCTACAAAGCTACCCACAGCGGCGGGCCAAATTTTGCTTACGACTTGTGTGCTAGCAAAATAAGCAAAATCTTGGGCGATGGCAAAAAAATGCTCGACTTGAGTAGTTGGCGCGTGGCCTATAACGGCGCAGAACCCATCCACAAAGAAACCCTAGAGCGATTTACCAAAGCTTTTGAGCCCTGCGGTTTTCAGGCGGATGCCTTTTGTCCTGCTTACGGAATGGCAGAAACCACGCTAAAAATTGCCACGGTTCGCAGCGGGACAACACCGACTTTCTTACCTGTTGACGCTGGGGCGCTGGAAAATAATCAGATTGTAGAAGTTGTGGAAGGCGAGGGGGGCGCGAGAACTTTAGTCGGCTGCGGTTTCCCTGAATTTGGCACTAAAGTTGCGATCGTCAATCCCGAAACTCTGACGCAGTGCCAGCCGCAGGAAGTCGGAGAAATTTGGGTAGCTGGCGAAACAGTTGCGCGAGGCTATTGGAATCGCCCAGAAGAGACAGAAAAAACCTTTCAAGCATATCTTTCAGATAGCAGCGAAGGGCCCTTTTTGCGAACAGGAGATTTAGGCTTTTTACGCGATCGAGAACTGTTTATTACAGGGCGACTCAAAGATTTGATTATCATCCGAGGTCGCAATCTTTACCCCCAAGATATAGAAAGAACAGCAGAGCGCAGCCATCCCAGTTTGCGGCCAGGGGCGATCGCGGCATTCTCGGTGGAAGTCGCAGGCGAAGAACAGCTCGTTATCGTGCCTGAATTACAATCTCGCAAAGCGCCGGATAATGCCGAGGAAATTATCAGCGCCATCCGATCCCGCATTGCTCAAGAATATGAAGTGCAAGTTTATGGAGTAGTGCTGATTAAGCCCGGAAGCATTCCGAAAACGACCAGCGGTAAAATCCAACGTCGCGCCGCCTGTGCTGACTTTCTAGCTGACAATTTGGAAGTTGTCGCCAGTAGCGTTTTAGAGTTAGCTGATTCGGTGGAAATCGAGAATCGCCTCACGCGAGAAAATCTGCTGACAGCCGAGTTAGAAGAACGGCAGGCAGAGTTAGAAACCTATTTGCGACAGCAGGTAGCGAGGGTGCTGAAAGTCAGCCTTTCTCAAATCCAATCGATCGAGGCTTTTAGTAATTTTGGTTTCGATTCATTGGCGGTATTTGAGTTTAAAAATCAGATCGAAACAGATCTAAAAATAGCTTTATCAATAGAAGACTTTTTCCAGGAATTAAGCTTTACTCAACTGGCTGCAAAAATTTTAGGAAAACTGGCAGAAGCGCCGACAATGGCGTCTATTCACACCGTTTCTCGCTTACAAAACATCCCCCTATCTTTTGCCCAAGAGCGCTTGTGGTTCTTCGACCAATTGGAACCGGGAAACCCCTTCTACAACCTCTGCGGTGCGGTTCGGGTGACGGGGCAACTTAATGCAGAAGCACTCAGGCAAAGTATTGAGAAAATTATCGATCGGCACGAGGTTTTAAGAACTGCGTTTGCCGCTGTGGAAGGGCAACCGATACAGGTTGTCGCTGCTGCGGGCGATTGGACGCTGCCGCTGATAGATTTGAGCGATCGCTCCCCTGAGGAACGCGAGAAAGAAGCGCAAAAACTGTCTGCGGCAGAAGCACATTTTCCCTTTGATTTAACTCAACAAAATCTGTTCCGTGCCAAACTTCTGCGCCTGTCAGAAACAGAACACACTCTGCTTTTATCCGCCCACCATATCATTTTTGATGGGTGGTCTTTGGGCGTGTTTTTACGGGAAGTAGCGGCATTTTATGAAGAATTTACTAATAAGAAGTTAGCCGCGATTCCACCGCTGCCAATTCAGTATGCAGACTTTGCAACTTGGCAGCGCCAACAAATGCAGGGAGAAATATTAGAAACTCAACTTACTTACTGGAAGCAGCAATTAAGCGGCAGCGCAGCGGTTCTAAATTTACCAACAGACTTTTCTCGTCCCGCTGTTCAAAGTTACAAGGGAGGTCGGCAATTATTTGAATTGCCAGAGCACTTAACCGAGGCAATTAGGCAATTGAGTCGCCGCGAAAAAACTACTCCCTTTATGACATTGCTGGCAGCATTCAATACGCTGCTTTACCGCTACACGGGGCAAGAAGATATCCTCGTCGGTTCACCAATTGCCAGCCGCAACAGCAGCGAAACCGAATCATTAATTGGATTTTTTGTCAATACTTTAGTCCTGCGATCTGACTTAACCGGAAATCCCACTTTTCGAGAGTTGCTGAGTCGAGTGCGAGAGGTTGCATTAGGCGCTTACGCGCATCAAGATGTACCGTTTGAGAAGTTGGTTGAAGAATTGCAGCCGAATCGAGATTTAAGTCACTCGCCTTTATTTCAGGTGATGTTTGCCTTTCAAAATGCCTCTGAATTCGCCTTAGAATTGCCTGGTTTAAGCCTGAACTGCCAACAGATTCACAGCGGGACAGCTAATTTCGATTTAACCCTGGATTTAGAAGCCACAGCAACAGGTATTAGAGCGTGGTTTGAATATAGCCTAGACTTATTTGAACCGACCACAATTGCGCGAATGGCAGGACACTTTCAGAACTTATTAGAAAGTATCGTTGCCCATTCTTCCGCACGACTGTCAGATTTGCCCATGCTTGCAGAAGCAGAACGCCAGCAACTTCTATTTGAGTGGAATAATACTGGGATAAATTACTCCCAAAATGGGTGCGTTCACCGTTTGTTTGAAGCGCAAGTGGCGAAAACACCTGATGCGGTTGCCGTGCAATTTGAATGCCGAAGTTTTACCTACCGAGAACTGAACGATCGCGCGAATCAACTCGCACATTACCTGCACTCTTTCGGCGTGAAGCCAGATGCCATAGTCGGCGTTTATATGGAGCGATCGCTCGATGCGATAGTCGGGATTTTAGGCGTATTAAAAGCAGGCGGCGCTTATTTACCCCTCGATCCAATCTATGCTAAAGAACGCCTGGTTTTCATGTTAGAAGACGCTGGCGTTCAGGTACTGCTAACGCAAACGCAACTAGCAGTAAACTTGCCAGCCCAAAATAATATTTCTGTGATTTGCTTGGATGCAGACAGGCAGACGATCGCTCAACAAAATAAGTCAAATCCTGAGAGCACCGTTTTGCCAGAAAACCTCGCTTATATCATCTATACATCCGGGTCTACTGGCAAGCCAAAAGGAGTGATGGTGCAGCATCAATCTTTGGCGAACTATACGCAGGCTGCAAGTGTCGAATATGGCATTAAAGCAGGCGATCGCGTTCTTCAATTTGCTTCCCTCAGCTTCGACGCCAGCGCCGAAGAAATCTATCCCTGTTTAACGCAAGGTGCCACCTTGGTACTGCGCGGAAATTCCATGTTAGACAGCATTTCTTCCTTCCTGCAAAAATGCCGGGAATGGCAAATCACCGTCTTAGATTTGCCCACAGCTTACTGGCGCGAATTAACTGCCAGACTCAGCGCCGAAAAAGCAGAATTTCCCCCCTCAGTGCGCTTGACAATTATTGGCGGAGAAACCGCACTTTCAGCATCCCTGAATCAGTGGCAAAAGTGCGTTTCAGAAAAAGTACGACTTGTCAATACTTACGGCCCCACAGAAACAACCATTGTCGCCACGTGGTGCGACTCTCTCCCCTCTTCCTCCTCTTCTTCTCTCCCCTCTGCGCCCTCTGCGCCCTCTGCGGTTAAAAACTCCGCAAAAACCTTGCCGATTGGTCGTCCAATTCCAAATGCCCGCACCTATGTACTCGATGCTAATTTGCAACCCGTTCCCATCGGAGTCCCCGGCGAACTTTATATCGGAGGTGCGGGGGTTGCCAGAGGATATATCAACCGTTCGGATCTGAATCGAGAAAAATTTATTCCCGATCCTTTTAGCAGCAAACAAGGCGATCGCCTTTACAAAACAGGCGATTTAGTCCGCTATCTCCCCGACGGGAATTTAGAATTTCTCGATCGCACCGATCGCCAAGTGAAAATTCGCGGTTTCCGCATTGAGTTAGGAGAAATCGAATCCACACTCAGCCAACATCCAGACGTGCAAGAAGCAGTCATTCTCGCGCGTGAGGAAGATTCAGGCAGCAAGCGCTTAATCGCCTACCTCGTTTTAAACTCAGCACTCAGCATTGGGAAGTCTGCACTGATTAAAAATCTGCGCTCTTTTCTCCGAGAACAACTGCCAGATTATATGGTGCCTGCCAGTTTCATGTTTTTAGAAGCGATGCCATTAACGCCAAACGGCAAGGTAGATTTCAAAGCTCTTCCCGCACCGGAAACCAACAGTTCAGAGGCAGATTTTATCGCACCTCAGACTTTAGAAGAACAAGTATTAGCTGATATTTGGGCTGATGTCCTCGGCTTAAAACAAGTGGGAATCAATGACAATTTCTTCGAGTTGGGAGGTCACTCTTTGCTGGCAACTCAACTGATTGCCAAAGTGCGCGATCGCTTTCAAGTAGAACTATCGTTGCGCTGTCTGTTTCAATCCCCCACTGTCGCCAGTCTAGCAGCGACGATCGCGGAAACTAAAAGCGAGCCATATCAAGAACCTATTAAATTACTGCCGACAATCGCCCCCGATCCTCAAAATCGCTACAAACCATTTCCGCTCAATGAAATGCAGCAGGCGTACTGGATCGGGAGAAATAGCTTCTTTGAAATGGGCAATGTTGCCATTCACGGTTATGTCGAAATTGAGAGCGACGAGTTAGATTTAGAGCGGTTTAGCCTCGCGTGGCAGCGAGTTGTAGAGCGTCACGATATGCTGCGGGCGATCGTACTGCCCAACGGACAGCAGCAAATTCTGGAAAACGTACCCGCTTATAAAATTGAGGTTTTGGATTTGCGATCGCTCGATTCAAAAGTTGTCGGCGAACAACTCGAAGCAATCCGCGATCGCCTTTCTCACCAAGTGCTGCCGCTCGATCGCTGGCCGCTGTTCGAGATTTGCGCTTCGCAAAGGGGCGATCGCCGCACCCGCCTCCACATCAGCATTGACGCCTTGTGCATAGACGGCTGGAGTTTTCAAATTTTGTTTGGCGATTTGGTAAAGTTTTACCGCAATCACCATACTGCGATCGCGCCATTGCAACTGTCTTTTCGCGACTGCGTGTTAGCGGCGATCGCCTTAGAAAACTCCCCACTCTTTCAGCAATCCTTAGATTACTGGCGAAATCGCCTCAAAACCCTGCCACCAGCGCCGGAATTGCCCCTCGCCAAACACCCGAATTCCTTAACGCAGCCGCGATTTAAACGCTGGAGCGATCGCTTAGACTTGCAAACCTGGCAGCGCCTCAAAACGCGCACAGCTCGTGCCAGCCTCACTCCTACGGGTTTATTGCTCGCTGCGTATGCCGAGGTTCTCTCCCTGTGGAGCAAAACACCTCGGTTTACCCTCAACGTGCCGCGCTTCAATCGCCTTCCCCTCCACCCTCAAGTTGAGGAGATTATCGGAGAATTTGCCTCGTTTACTTTGCTAGAAGTAGATAACTCGAAGCGAGAGAGTTTTGAAACGCGAGCCAAGCGATTGCAAGAACAGCTTTGGCAAGATTTAGAGCACCAGTATGTCAGCGGCGTGCGGGTTTTGCGAGAACTCGCTCAAGCGCAAGGTACAACCGCAGCGCTGATGCCAGTCGTTTTTACGATCGATCCGCAAAACGCGCCTGGGGAAGATACTTCTATCTTTTCTCTCATTCAAGAATTGGGAGAATTGGTGCACATTATCGGTCAAACTCCGCAAGTTTGGATAGACGCGCAATTTACCGAAACTGCTGAGGGGCTGTCTTTTAGCTGGGATGCAGTGGAAGAACTCTTCCCGCCACGGATGATTGACGATATGTTTGACGCCTACTGCCGCCTGTTGCAGCGCCTCGCAAGCTCGGAGTCAGCTTGGCAGGGAACGGCGCAGTTGCAGCAGCAAGCCGTCGCTAACGGCATTGATGCACCGATTCCCGACGCACTGCTGCACGAACTGTTTGCTCAGAAAGTAGCCTTGCGATCGCAGCAAGCAGCCGCGATTACTTCAACGCGCACCCTCACCTACGAGGAACTATATCTGCGATCGAATCAAGTCGCTCACCGATTGCGGAAACTGGGAGCTCGCCCTAACCAGTTGGTTGCCGTGGTTATGGAAAAAGGATGGGAGCAAATCGTCGCTGTGCTGGGCATTCTCGCATCCGGGGCAGCTTATTTGCCCGTAGATGCGGCGCTGCCAAAAGAACGGCTGTGGTATTTGCTGGAAAATGGCGAAGTTGAGATTGTTTTGACGCAATCTCAGTTAAATCAGCGATTGGAATGGCCGGAAAATGTGCGGCGAATTTGTCTCGATACCGACGAATTGGCGGCCGAAAGCGGCGAAGCTTTGGAGTCGGTGCAGGAAGCGGAAGATTTAGCGTATGTGATTTATACTTCCGGCTCAACTGGCTTGCCGAAAGGCGTGGCGATCGCGCACCGAGGTGCAGTCAATGCGATCGCTCAAACCAACCAAGTGTTTAATGTGGCCGAGTGCGATCGCGCGATCGCACTCACCGCACTGCACCACGATATGTCGGTTTACGATATCTTCGGCATCCTAGCAGCCGGGGGAGCGATCGTCATTCCCGATGCCGCACAACGGCTAGACCCCGCTCACTGGAATCAATTGATGGTAAAAGAGCGCGTCACCATTTGGAACTCGGTTCCCCCGATGATGGAAATGCTCCTCGATTACGCTGCCGGACGTTCTGAGGTGTTGCCAGAGTGCTTGCGCTGGGCGTTTCTCGGCGGAGATTGGATTCCAGTAACGCTGCCTGAGAGGTTAAGGGCGATCGCCCGTGAATGTCGTGTTGTCAGTGTCGGCGGGCCAACGGAAACTACCCTTTGGAATATTTGGTATCCGGTAGAAACTGTTGATTCTTCTTGGAATAGCATTCCCTACGGATCGCCGATCGCTAATACACGCTATTACATTTTGAATGAAAGGCTCGAAGACTGTCCCGTCTGGGTTGCCGGCGAGATGTGCTGTGCCGGAGTTGGACTGACAAAAGGATACTGGCGCAATGAAGAAAAAACTCGCGCCAGTTGCCTCACGCACCCCGTCACGGGCGAACGCTTGTACCGAACGGGAGATTTAGGGCGCTTCCTCCCTGACGGCAACATTGAATTTTTAGGGCGAGAAGACTTCCGCATCAAAATTCGGGGATACCGCATCGAGGCGGGGGAAATTGAAGCTGCTTTGAACCAGCACCCGGCAGTGCGATCGTGTGTAGTAACGGCATTCGGGGAAGATCGCAGTCAGAAACGGTTAGTAGCGTATGTGGTTCCCCAACAAAATGCAGCGCCAGAAACTTGCGAATTGCGGCAATTTCTGAGCCAAAAGCTGCCCGAATATATGCTGCCGTCTGCATTTGTCATGCTGGAGGCGCTGCCGCTATCTGCCAATGGAAAAGTAGACCGCAAAGCTCTGCCCGCACCGGATGCCGCCTTCCTTCCCAAAACCTTTGTCGCGCCTAACACCCCGGTTGAAAAAGTTCTCGCAGGCATCTGGGCTGAAATACTCGGAGTGGAAAAAATCGGCATTCACGACAACTTTTTTATCGATTTAGGAGGGCACTCCCTACTAGCCACGCAAATCATCTCAGCCGTGCGCGACACCTTCGGGGTAGATGTCCCCATGCGCTCCTTCTTCGAGTCGCCTACCGCATCCGAGCAAGCCGCTGCCCTGGTGGAAAATCCCGCGCAGCGAGAGAACGTTGAAAATACCGCTCAATTGCTGCTGAGTCTTGCGGAACTTTCCGATGAAGAAGTAGAGCGAATGCTAGCGGAGAAAACTTCTTTCCGCGATCGGGAATTGACCGTCTCCGCTTTTTCTAGTTATTAATCCCAGCAATTCATTCAAAACAAACAAAAGTCCAATGAGCTATTTGAAACTATCTGCAAAAAAACGCGCCTTGCTGGAAGTGATGCTACGAGAACAGGGGGTAGAATCCTCAAGCGATCGCAGAATTCCTAGAAGGAAAGAAGGCGACTCGATCCCCTTGTCTTTCGCCCAGCAACGGCTGTGGTTTTTCGACCAGTTCGAGGCTGGAAAATCTTTCTACAATCTCCCAGGCGCTATCCGGCTCAAAGGCAAATTAAATGTGACCGTGTTGAAGCAAACTTTCAACGAAATCGTCAACCGGCACGAAGCTTTGCGCTCGACTTTTACTGAGGTTCAGGGACAGCCCATTCAAGTCATTGCTCCCCCTGTTTCTCGCCTGCCGCTGCCAGTAATAGACCTCCGAGAACTGCCCCAGAGCGATCGAGAGGCAGCCGTAAAGCAGCTATCTGCAAAGGAAGGGCAACAGCCCTTTGACTTAGAACGAGGCCCCTTGCTGCGAACATCTTTGCTACAGCTTAGCGAAGAAGAATACGTCCTGCTGCTGACGATGCACCACATCGTTTCAGATGGCTGGTCGATAGGATTGCTGGCGCGGGAACTGGCGGCAATTTACGAAGCCTTATCCGCCGGAAACCAACCGCAGCTTCCAGAGCTTCCCGTGCAGTATGCCGACTTTGCGATCTGGCAGCGCAACTGGCTCTGTGGCGAAGTGCGGGAAACTCAGCTTGCGTACTGGAAGCAACAGTTGGAGGGAGCGCCTCCCTTGCTGGAACTGCCTGCCGATCGACCCCGACCTCCTATTCAGACCTCCGAAGGCGCAACCCAGTCGCTATTGCTGTCTCAGGAGCTGACAGCCGCCCTCAAAAACCTCAGCCAGCGGGAGGATGTTACCCTGTTTATGACGCTGCTGGCGGCATTTAAAGCGCTGCTTTACCGCTATACAGGGCGGACAGACTTGCTAGTCGGCTCGCCGATCGCCAACCGCAACCGCGCGGAAATTGAAGGGCTCATTGGCGTATTCGTCAATACGCTGGTCTTGCGGACTGACGTTTCCGGCGATCCTACTTTTCGAGAATTGCTTCAACGCTTGCGCGAGGTGACTTTGGGAGCCTACGCGCACCAAGACTTGCCATTTGAGAAACTGGTTGAGGAACTGCAACCCGAGCGCAGTCTGAGTTATAACCCGGTATTTCAGGTTATGTTCCAGTTGCGGAATAACCCCATGCCGCCCTTGGATCTGTCCGGATTGACTTTAAGTCTGCTCGAGGTCGAAACGAATACGACGCAGTGTGATTTGAGCTTGGATTTAGAAGAAGTGGGGGAAAGGCTGCAAGCCTCAGTGGAATACAGCACGGATTTGTTCGATCGCGCCACCATTACCCGGATGCTCGGACACTTGCAAACCTTGTTGGAAGGTATCGCCGCTAATCCAGAGCAGCGCCTCTGGAGCTTGCCCCTGCTGACAGCAGCCGAAAAGCAGCAACTGCTGCAGTGGAATAATACTTTTGCCCAGTATCCCCAGGATAAGTGCATCCATCAGTTATTTGAGGAGGCTGTCTCGCTATCGCCCGACGCTGTGGCAGTGGTTTTTGAAGGAGAAGAACTCAGCTATAGGGAACTGAACGCGAGAGCAAACCAGTTGGCGCGCCACCTGCGGTCGCTAGGAGTGAAGCCAGAAGTGCTGGTGGGGATTTGCGTCGAGCGATCGCCCTTGATGGTAATCGGCTTGTTGGGCGTCCTCAAAGCGGGCGGTGCTTACGTCCCACTCGATCCAAACTATCCTAAAGAGCGCTTGGCTTTCATGCTAGAAGACTCTTCAGTGCAGGTGCTGCTGGCGCAAGAAAAGCTGCTCGAAAAACTTCCCCCACACTCGGCGCGTGTTGTCTGCTTAGACTCGGGCTGGGAAGAAATTGCTTTTTACAGCTCAGAAAACCCTCGCAGCGGCGTAAAGCCAGAAAACCTGGCCTACGTTATCTACACGTCAGGGTCTACAGGAAAACCCAAAGGCGTTTTAATCGAACACCGATCGCTAGTCAATTACACGACGGCTGCGATCGCTGAATATGGAATAGAAAAGCGCGATCGCGTTTTGCAGTTTGCCTCTATTAGTTTCGATGCCAGTGCCGAAGAAATCTACCCCTGCCTGACTTCGGGTGCAACACTCGTATTGCGTACTGATTCCATGCTGGATTCAGCGGGTGTATTTTGGGAAAAGTGCAGGACTTGGAACTTAACTGTTCTGAGTTTGCCGACAGCCTACTGGCACGAACTGACAGCCTTATTGAGCCAAGAAACCTTGGTACTTGCCCCGTCATTACGCTTGACAATCATTGGCGGAGAAAAAGCGCTTCCCGAACGATTGAAAACTTGGATTGAGCGTGTAGGCGAACAAGTACGTCTGGTGAATACTTACGGCCCTACAGAAGCCACTGTGGTGGCAACGATATGCGAATTATCGGCAGCCGACGCCACATTGAGGGAGTTGCCGATCGGGCGTCCTATTGGGAATGTCCAAACCTACATCCTAGATTGTAACGGGCAGCCTGTACCCACTGGCATTCCGGGCGAGTTGCACGTCGGCGGCGCTGGTTTGGCACGGGGATACCTCAACCGTCCCGAGCTGACGGCAGAAAAATTTATCCCCAGCCCCTTTAGCAATGAACCTGGTTCGCGCCTCTACAAAACTGGAGACTTAACTCGTTATCGACCAGATGGCAACATCGAATATGTCGGTCGCATTGACAATCAGGTAAAAATTCGCGGGTTCCGCATCGAGCTCGCAGAGATTGAGGCGGTGCTGTCCCAGCATCCGGCAGTGCGGGAAAGTGCGGTTTTGGTGTGGTTCGGGGCGAACGCTCGCAAGCGTCTCGTTGCTTACGTCGTCCCCGACGCCCAAGAGCAAAATTCTTCACTGTCTTCTAGCGAGCTGCGCCAGTTCCTGCAAGAACGCTTGCCAGAGTATATGGTGCCGTCTGCCTTCGTCTTGCTGGAGAAACTGCCTCTAACGCCCAACGGCAAAATCGATCGCAAGGCGCTTCCCGCACCGGATCGCGATCGGCCAGAACTCGAAGAGGCATTCGCCACGCCAAGCACGGCTATTGAGAAAATCCTGGCAGAAATTTGGGCGCAAGTATTGGGGTTAGAACAAGTGGGAATTGACGACAATTTCTTTGAATTGGGCGGCGATTCTATCCTCAGCATTCAAGTCATTTCTAAAGCCAATCAAGCGGGGTTGCGGCTCACTCCAAAACAACTGTTTCAACACCAAACCATTGCACAGTTAGCAGCCGTCGCCGATACAGCGGGAACCCAACAATCCGAACAAGGATTAATCACTGGTGAAGTTCCTCTGACACCTATTCAGCACTGGTTTTTCGAGGAAAATCTCTCCGATCCACACCACTGGAATCAGGCGGTGCTTTTAGAGTTGCGGCAACCTCTCGAACCTGCATTAATTGAGTCAGTTTTGCAAGAATTGCTGAAGCACCACGACGCGCTGCGCCTGCGTTTTGCGCGAGGAGAATCTGGCTGGCAGCAGGAGCTCGCCAATCTCGACGAGGTTGCTCCGTTTACCTGCATTGATTTGTCGTCGCTACCTCCAGACGAGCGAGAAGCCGCTTTCCAAACCGCCGCCACTCAGTTGCAAGCCAGTTTGAATTTGTCAGACGGGCCATTACTTCGCACTGCCCTATTTGACTTGGGCAAACATCAGCCAAATCGCTTGTTATTAGCCATTCATCACTTAGCGGTTGATGGGGTTTCGTGGCGAATTTTAATTGAGGATTTCCAGACTGCTTATGGGCAACTTAGCCGCGACGAAACAGTCGCGCTCCCGCCCAAAACAACCTCATTTAAGCAGTGGGCAGAACGCTTGCATGAGTGGGCGCGATCGCCCGAATTGCAGCGAGAGTTCGATTACTGGTTCGCCCTTTCTCACCAACCAACTTCTCGCTTGCCGGTGGATTTCCCAAACGCAGCCAATTTAGTTGCATCTGAAAAGACAGTATCCGTTGCTTTGAGTGTTGAAGAAACCAAACTGCTCCTGGAAGAAGTACCTGCCGCTTACCGCACTCAAATTAATGATGTATTGCTAACTGCTTTAGGTCAAGCATTTGAACGCTGGACTGGCAATAACTCACTTTTACTTGAATTAGAAGGTCACGGGCGCGAAGATATATTTGACGGAGTAGATTTGTCGCGCACAATTGGCTGGTTTACAGCAGTTTTTCCCGTTCTGTTAAATTTAGAAAAACCTGCCGATCTAGGGGCGGAAATCAAATCAGTGAAAGAGCAGTTACGCGCCGTGCCAAATCGCGGTATTGGGTGCGGTGTCCTAGGATATTTAAACCCAGAAATTGCTAAAAGATTGCACAAATTGCCGCAAGCTGAGGTAAGCTTTAACTATCTCGGACAGTTTGACCAAGTGCTGCCGAAATCTTCTTTGTTGATGCTGTCTTCCGAGCCTAGTGGCCCCATCCGCAGCCCGCGCGGAAATCGGTGTTACCTGCTAGAAATTAACGGATTTATTGCCAGCAGCAAGCTGCAATTAGATTGGACGTACAGCGAAAACATTCACCGACGAGAAAGCATTGAAAATTTGGCAACGGGCTTTATAGAATCGCTGCGATCGCTAATTCAATACTGTCAGTCCCCCGACGCCGGCGGCTGCACTCCTTCTGACTTTGCAGAGTTTAAGTGGAGCCAGTGGGGCCAGGACGATTTAGACAACATTACCGCAATTTTGGCAGAGCTTTAATATGATCAAAGGCAATATCGAAGATTTTTATCCCCTCTCCCCAGCGCAGCAGGGCATTCTCTTTCATTCCCTTTACCAGCCAGAATCGGGCGTATATTTCGGGCAACTGCTGTGCGTCTTGCGCGGCGATCTCAATGTTTCTGCGTTGAGAAATAGTTGGCAAAAAGTTGTAGACCGGCATCCCATTTTGCGGACTTGTTTCGTGTGGGAAAATTTGAAAGAACCCGTGCAAGCGGTGCGTAAGCAGGCTGCATTATCTTGGCAGCAGATGGACTGGCGATCGCTCTCCGCGTCCGCACAACAACAGCAGCTAGAAACGTTCCTAAAAGCCGATCGACAGCAGGGCTTTGACTTGACATCAGCTCCCTTAATTCGCATTGCACTGGCGCAGTTAGACACAGATACTTTTCAGTTTATTTTGAGCCACCACCACTTAGTTTTAGATGGGTGGTCGCTGGCGATCGTTCTTGATGAAGTTTTTGCATTTTATCAAGCCTTCTCCCAGGGCGAGGAATTGCACCTCAAACGCCCTCGCCCTTATCGGGATTACATCGCGTGGCTGCACCAGCAAGATTTATCTGCGGCTGAGTCATTTTGGCGGCAAACTCTCAAAGGTTTTGCAGCTCCAACTGCGATCGCCCGGGGCAATATTGTCGCGGGAAACCGTTTAGAAAGTAGTGGCGAACAGCAGGTGATATTTTCTGCAACAGCCACCGCCGCACTGCAATCTGCCGCGCGGCAGCATCAGCTAACATTAAATACCCTCGTACAGGCAGCTTGGGCGCTACTTTTGAGCCGATACAGCGGCGAGGAAGATGTGGTTTTTGGTACGGTTGTCTCCGGGCGGCCGCCAGAGTTAATGGGTGCTGAATCAGTAGTGGGGCTGTTCGTAAATCCTCTGCCAGTGCGCGTAAAAATTGACCCACAGGATTTTATTTTATCCTGCTTGAAAGAACTCCAAGCGCAACAAGTTGAGGCGCGACAATATGAGTACAGCCCCCTCGTTGAGGTGCAGGGGTGGAGCGAAGTTCCTCGGAGTTTGCCTCTATTTGAGAGTTTGGTCGTTTTTGAAAATTATCCTTTGGATGCTTCTTTGCAGGAGAAGATTCAAAACTTAAAAGTAGAGAATATTCGCTCCTGGGAAACAACGAATTATCCTCTAACGGTGATGGCAATACCGGGTGCGGAATTGACGCTGAAAATTGGTTACAATAGCAACCGCTTTGAAGACGCTGCGATCGCACGGATGCTCGGACACCTGCAAACTTTACTGGAGGGAATGACTGCCAATCCTGAGCGGAAACTGTCAGAATTGCCCCTATTGAGCGCCTCCGAACGCCAGCAATTACTTGTTCAGTGGAACGACACCCAAGCGGATTACCCCAAAAATTCCTCAATTCACGAATTATTTGCAGCGCAAACAGAGCGAACCCCAGATGCAGTGGCTGCAATTTGCGAAAATGAACAATTGACTTACCGCGAATTGAATGCCAAAGCCAACCAAATCGCGCATTACCTGCAAACTATCGGTGTAAAACCCGAAGTTTTGGTGGGAATTTGTTTAGAGCGATCGCTGTCCATGCTGGTGGCCATTTTGGGCATTTTAAAAGTCGGTGCCGCTTACGTTCCTCTCGATCCTGCTTATCCCCAAGAACGCCGCTCCTTCATGCTGGCCGACGCAAAAGTTCCGGTGCTTTTGACTCAAAAAAACCTCCTAGAAACCCTCCCCGAACACAGCGCTAAAGTCGTCTGTATCGACGCCGAATGGCAGGAAATTTCCCGGCAGAGCGATCGCAACCCCGCTGTTAAAGTGGAAGCTGAAAACCTCGCTTACGTCCTCTACACTTCCGGCTCGACAGGCACTCCCAAAGGCGTACTCGGCACCCACCGAGGCACAGTCAATCGCTGTTTTTGGAACCCCTACCCTTTTATCCAAGCAGATATTTGCTGTCAAAAAACGTCCTTAAATTTTGTCGATTCGGTTTGGGAAATTTTTGCTCCTTTGCTGCATGGGTTGCCAACTGTGATTATTCCCGATCGAGCCGTCAAAGATATTAACCAATTCCTTCAAACCTTATCAAAGCAAAATGTAACCCGACTGGTGCTAGTTCCTTCTTTGTTGCGCGCTATCTTAGATTCCTTCCCTGATTTAGACAGGCGTTTGCCTCAATTAAAATATTGGATTTGCAGCGGAGAAACTCTGCCGATGGAACTTTGCCACCAATTTCGAGAGCAGATGCCCCAGCGGGTATTAATCAATCTTTATGGCTCTTCTGAAGTAGCTGCAGACGTGACGTGGTACGATGCAACTCACTGTGTCGAGAAAGTTCCAATCGGTCGCCCGATCGCCAACACGCAAATTTATCTGCTCGATCGCAATTTGCAACCCGTTCCGATAGGAATTCCCGGCGAGATTTACGTCGGCGGCGATGGATTGGCACAGGGCTACTTAAACCGCCCCGACTTAACCTCGGAGAAATTCATTTCTAACCCGTTTGGGCAAAAAAAATTAGATTTCCTCGGTAATTCTCATCAAAAAGTTTTGTTCAAAACAGGCGATATCGGTTGTTACCTGCCGGATGGTAATATAGAATTTCTGGGTCGTGGTGATTGCCAAATAAAAATTCGCGGTTTCCGCATCGAACTCGGAGAAATAGAGGCAGCACTTTCTCAACATTCTTCTGTGTCCACCGCTGCTGTTTTGCTTCAGGAAAATGCACCAGGCAGTCAACGCCTAGTCGCTTACCTAGTTCCTAACTCAGAGTTCAGAAATCAGCACCCAGAACTTATTTACGAACTGCGTTCATTCTTGAAGCACAAACTGCCCGATTACATGGTGGCTTCAGCGTTTGTGCTATTAGATGCGTTGCCATTAACGCCCAACGGAAAAATTGACCGCCTCGCCTTATCTCAAAGGTGCGATTACGTTTCTGATGAAACAGCCTTCACTGAGCCACAAACGCCCACCGAGGAAAAAATTGCTGAGATTTGGACTGCTCTTTTAGGGCTAGAAAAAGTAGGAAGTAACCAAAACTTTTTTGACCTCGGCGGTCACTCTCTGATGGCAACACAGTTAATATCGCGAGTGCGATCGTGCTTTGGGATAGAGTTAGCGCTGTGCGATTTTTTTGCCGCTCCCACAATTCAGAATTTAGCTGAACTAATCGAGGAAGAAATTCTGGCAAACGCCGATTCTAACCAGATAGATGAATTGCTCGACCTCTTAGAAAAAGAGGAAGCACAAACTGTGATGCTGACTGAGTAAAGAGCGCGTTTGTAAAAAAGCATAAAAAGCCCTATCCCCTTAAAGCTTTGGTTGGGGATAGGAAAGCAAAAAAGCCCATTAAAAAGGATGGATTCGGGATGAGTAAACTAACAGTAGAAGCCAAAAAATCTCAAGATGTAATGGAGCAATTAAAAGCCTCTGTTACCCCACTTGAACAAAAGTTAATGGAGCTATTCAGTGCCTCAGAAAAGTCATTTTTGGCAGAAGAAGCAATGGAGGAGCGAATTTCTGCCCTAGTTCAAGACTTTTTGTACGCAAAAACCGCTAGTACAGATATTGACTTAGAGTTAATTATTCAGGAGTTTAGGGAAAACAAAATTCCCGCCCTTCCTACAGATGTTGGGAATTATATTGATGATTTGGCCCAAACCCTCGTTGCCCATTCCATTCACACCTCTTCCCCGCGATATATCGGTCACATGACGAGCGCACTTCCCTATTTTGTGCGCCCGATCGCGAAGCTGTTAATCGCGATGAATCAAAATTTAGTCAAGATGGAAACTGCCAAAGTTTTAAGCCCCTGCGAGCGCCAGACTTTGGCAATGATGCACCGATTAATTTACGATTTTTCTGAGGATTTTTATAACCAGCACATTCAAAAAAGTGATAGCACGCTCGGTATCATGGTAACGGGCGGCACCCTAGCTAATATCACAGCCCTGTGGTGCGCTCGCAACGCTTCTTTAGGGCCAAAAAATAACTTTAGTGGCATTGAAAAAGAAGGGTTGTACGCAGCTTTAGAGTTTTACGGCTACAAGGGAATGGTGATAATCGGCTCGAGTTTGATGCACTATTCTTTTGAAAAGGCTGCCGGTTTATTAGGCATTGGCGATCGCAATCTCCTAAAAGTCCCCACCGATGCCAATCACCGGATGGATTTGGCAGCGCTGCGCCAAACTGTAGCCGAATGCCGCGATCGCAATCTGCACATTCTGGCAATTATCGGTGTTGCAGGCAGCACCGATTCGGGAAGTATCGATCCGCTTCCAGAAATAGCGGCGATCGCCCAAGAAGCAAACGCTCACTTTCACGTCGATGCCGCTTGGGGCGGCCCCGTGCTTTTTTCCGAACGTCACCGGCACAAAATCGCAGGCATTGAACTAGCAGATTCCGTCACCATAGATGGACACAAACAAATGTATTTGCCAATGGGAATCGGTCTGGTTTTATTCCGCAATCCCCAAACCGCCAAAGTTATTGAAAAAAACGCGCCCTACACGGTGCGAAAAGACTCCATCGATCTAGGCAAGCGCTCTCTCGAAGGCTCTCGACCAGGTGCGAGTTTGTTCTTGCAAGCCGCGTTGAATATCATCGGCCATCAAGGCTATGAGTTTTTGATAGATGCAGGCATCCATAAAACGCAGCACCTCGCCAATTTAATTCGGGAAAATCCAGAATTTGAATTGCTGCTAGAACCAGAAATTAATATTCTTTTATACCGCTACATTCCAGAAACATTCAGGGAAAAAGCAGCCAAAAAACAACTAGCCGAAGCAGACAACCACTTCATTAATCAATTTAACGAGCGCCTTCAGGAGGCCCAGCGGCGAGCCGGTCACACCTTCGTATCGCGAACAACCATGCAAACCACCTGTTATGGCAAAACCATTCCCATTGTTGCTTTTCGAGTCGTCCTTGCCAACCCCCTCACCACTGAAGCAGATATCAACTTTGTTTTAAACGACCAGCTAAAAATAGCAGCAAAGCTTTCCTTAACTATCACAAACAGCGACCACTGCGAGGAAGTGAATCATCATGTCTACTAATCGTTCAGAACGACTGAAAAACCTCTCGCCCCAGAAGCGAGCGCTCCTCCTCAAAGCATTGGGCAAAGAGGCAGTACAGGCTGAGCAATCTCAGCGCATTCCCAGGCGATCGCAGCAAAATTCTGCTCCCCTTTCTTTTGCCCAGCAACGGCTGTGGTTTCTCGATCGATTGTCTCCTGGAAACCCTGCCTACAACCTTCCTGCTGCTGTGCGTTTGCAAGGGCAATTGAATTTGTCAGCACTGCAACAAACACTCAATGAAATTGTCCGCCGTCACGAAGTTTTACGGACTGCTTTTGCAGAAGTGGACGGGGAACCTGTTCAACTGATTTCTCCTTCCTTGGATTTCGCTTTGTCGGTGGTAAACTTGCAACATTTACCAGAAACTGAGCAGCAAGCTGAAATTGAGCGACGTACTCTTGAAGAAGCCCAACGCCCTTTTGACTTAACGCGATCGCCATTACTGCGGGGCACTCTGCTGCAACTTAGTCCGGCAGAATATGTGTTGCTGCTGACGATACACCACATTATTTCTGATGGTTGGTCTATGGGGGTATTGGTGCGAGAAGTGGCCGCACTTTATGAAGCTTTTTCCACTGACAAACCCTCTGGGCTGCCTGAACTTCCCGTGCAGTATGCCGACTTCGCCAGTTGGCAGCGGCAGCATTTCCAGGGAGAGAAATTAGAAAAACAGCTCGCTTATTGGAAACAGCAATTGGGAGGCGCTTTAGCGGTGCTGCCAACAGATAGGCAGCGCTCTTCTGTGCAAACTTTCCAAGGATCGCAGCAATCTTTTGTGATTTCTGCTTCATTAACTGAAAGGCTGAAAACCCTCGGCCAGCAACAAGATGTCACCCTATTTATGACGTTGTTGGCAGCATTTCAATCCTTGCTATCCTGCCACATAAAGCAGGATAACATCGCTATTGGCTCTCCCATTGCCAATCGCAACCGCCTTGAATTAGAGGAACTGATTGGATTTTTTGTCAATACTTTAGTGCTACGAATTGACACCGCAGGCCATCCAACTTTCCGCGAACTACTCAATCGAACACGCGAGGTAGCGTTAGCAGCTTACGCTCACCCGGATGTTCCTTTTGAAAAGCTCGTGGAGGAATTGCAGCCGGAGCGAAATCTCAGCTATAACCCGCTGTTTCAAGTGTGGTTTGTACTCCAGAATGCGCCCATGCCACCCCTGGAGTTAGCTGGTTTGATCTTGAGCATTCTGGAATCCGATGTCGGTATGTCGAGACACGACTTAAGCCTCACTCTCTGGGAGAGTTCAGAAGGAATTCAAGGCTTATTTGACTACAAAACAGACTTATTTGAGGCTGCGACTATTGCCCGAATTGTAAGAGGTTTTCAAATCCTCCTCAACCAGGTAGTCATCCAGCCAGATATCAGGATCGACGACTTGGCAGAAATTCTTGCCGAAGCAGAAAGGCAGCACCAAATCGAGCAGCAAAAACAAATTCATCTTTCGGGAATTCAAAAATTAAAAATGGCTAAACGCAAAGTTATGAAAAGTTGAAAATGATGGCTCAATCTCTCATGTTTTTTCGGGAAAAAGGGATAAAGTCCTCACCAAAGCAAAAACTATGACAAATACAGAAACAAAGAATCTCAATTCCCAAAAGTTAGGATCAGTTAGGCGCAAAGCCGTCAGCCTGTCCTCAGAGGAATTAGTCAAAACCGCCTACTTCCAGCCCGAAAACCTTCTACCTCTAGTTGTTCAGCCAACAGTAGAAAAATTAAATCTCGCAGGTTGGGCACAAAACAATCGCTCATCAATTGAAACGCACTTATGGAAGCATGGAGGAATACTTTTTCGAGGCTTTGAAGTCGGCGGGGTGAATGGTTTCGAGCAGTTTATTCAAACTCTTGCTGGCGACTTGTTGGAATATTCTTTTCGCTCGACTCCGCGTAGCCTGGTGAGCGGAAATATCTACACTTCCACCGAGTATCCTGCCGAGCAATTCATCCCACTGCACAATGAAATGGCTTATTCTCGAAATTGGCCACTGAAAATCGCTTTTTTCTGCGTCAAGAAAGCCGAACAGGGAGGAGAAACTCCGATCGCTAACAGCCGCAAAGTGTTTGAAAGCCTGGATTCAAAGATTAGAGAAAAGTTTGCCCAAAAAAAGGTTATGTATGTGCGAAATTACGGCGGCGGCGTAGATTTACCCTGGCAAAATGTCTTCAATACTGATAGCAAAATTGAGGTAGAAGAGTATTGCAAAAAAGCGGGAATTGAGTTAGAATGGAAAAGTGGCGATCGCTTGAGAACTCGGCAAATATGTCAAGCCGTCGCCCAGCACCCAAAAACGCAGGAAATGGTGTGGTTTAATCAAGCTCACCTCTTCCACATTTCCAATCTCGAACCCGTCGTTCGCAAAGAGCTTTTAACTTCTTTTAAGCAGGAAGATTTACCCCGCAATGCTTATTACGGCGATGGCTCGCCCATTGAAGATTTTATATTAGACGAAATTCGTCGCTGCTACCAGCAAGAAACGATTGTTTTCCCTTGGGAAGAAGGAGATGTCTTGCTGTTAGATAATATGCTAGCCGCGCACGGACGCACGCCATTTTCTGGTTCGCGTCGGGTTGTTGTCGGTATGGCAGAAGCGTTTAGCTGTCAAGATATTTAGGCTTATTAAAGGAACTTTAGAAATGCAAAATGAAACAATCGAAGGGTTTAGACTTTCTCCACAGCAACGGCATCTGTGGGGGTTACAGCCAAATAAAAGCCAACAGACTTATCGCGTTCGAGGTGCAATTTTAATTACCGGAAACCTCGATCGAGAGATTTTAACAAGGGCGCTGCAAAATGTCGTGAATCGGCACGAAATCCTGCGGACGAGTTTTCACTGCTTGCCTGGGATGACACTACCCCTGCAAGCGATCGCCAGCACTGGTGAAGTTCCTATCTCGGAATACAATCTGAGCGGTTTGTCTCCCGAAGAACAAGAAGCTAAAATAGAAGCGCTTTTTCAGCAACTAAATCTGCTTCCTTTTGATTTTGAGCGCGGCCCACTTTGGCATCTCTCTTTAGTCACTCGGGCGCAAAACAAGCACCTATTGCTGGCGAACTTCTCTGCCTTAATTGCAGATAGCGTCACCCTGAAAAATTTTACCCGCGAACTCAGTCTTTCTTACTCAGCCTGCGCGTGCGGGGAAGAGTTCTCTGATGAGTCAATGCAATATGCCGATATTGCTGAGTGGCAAAATGAGTTACTCGAATCAGAAGAAACGGCCATCGGCCAAGAATACTGGCGAAAGCTGAACATTGAATCTTTGGATTTATTAACGCTTCCTTGGGAAAAGAAGAATTCAGAAGCGGAATTTAAGCCGCTAGTAGAAAGGGTGGAAATTCGGGGTGATTTGTTGAACAGCCTCGAAGCGATCGCCCCAAAGCACAAAAGCGATATTTCTGCCTTCCTGCTGGCTTGCTGGCAAATTCTCATTTGGCGGCTTACCAGAGAGCCAAACCCGATAATCGGCGTAGCGATTGACGGCAGAAAATATGAAGAATTAGAACACTCTCTGGGGCTGCTGTGCAAATACTTACCCCTACGAGGCCCAGTGCAAGACGAGTTAAATTTCTCACAAGCGAGGCAGCAAGTTGAGCTTAATCTCAACGAGATGTACAACTGGCAAGAATATTTTAGCTGGGAAGAAATCCTAGAAAACGAAAAAAGCAGCAGCTTTTGGCCCGTCTGCTTTGAGTTCCAAGGAGAGCCTAAGAACTATGATAATTTAGACGTTTCATTTTCCCTTGTTCGGCAAGATGCCTGCCTAGAGCCATTCAAACTCAAGCTCTCCTGCCTTCGCCTGTGCAATTCCCTAACCGCTGAATTTCACTACGATTCCGCTTTATTTGCTGCGGCCGATATAAAGCGCTTGTCAGAACACTTTCAGGCGCTCTTAGAAAGCATAGTCAAAAATCCAGAAGTCGCTATCAGTCAGGTAGACATACTGAGCGATCGCGATCGGCTGCAACTTCTCATTGACTTTAACCAAACTCAAAAAGATTACCCGAAAAATAAATGCGTTCATCAGCTTTTTGAAGAACAAGCAGAACGCAACCCAGACAACATTGCCGTCGTCTTTGAAAGTGAAAAAATCACCTACCGAGAACTCAACCATCGCGCCAATCAACTCGCCCATCACCTGCAAAACTTGGGAGTTGAACCAGAAGTCGTTGTTGGCATTTGCCTCGATCGCTCCTTAGAAACAATCGTAGGAATGCTGGGCGTACTCAAAGCCGGTGGTGCCTATTTACCCATCGCTCCAACGACCCCAATAGAGCGCAAAGCGCTAATGCTAGAAGACGCTCAGGTGAAGGTTTTGCTCGTACAACAGCGGCTCATCGAAAGCTTGCCGAAAACTCAGGCAAATATTGTTTGCATAGATACAGACATTCCCACTGTTTCTGCATCTTACACCGCTCGCGCCTCTTCTGACAATTTAGCTTACGTCATCTATACTTCCGGTTCCACTGGCACGCCCAAAGGAGTCGCGATCGAACACCGGCAACTGCTCAATTACCTGCACAGCATTCAGGAAAAATTAAACCTACCAGCCCATGCCAGTTTTGCTACCGTTTCCACCTTCGCCGCCGACTTAGGAAACACAGCGATTTTCCCCGCCCTTTGTTTCGGCGGTTGCCTGCATATTATCTCCCAAGAACGCGCCACCGATCCAGAGGCACTGGGTGAATATTTCTGCCGCCATCCCATCGACTGCCTCAAAATAGTTCCCTCTCACCTAGCCGCCCTTTTAAATTCCTCTCAACCCAAGTCACTTTTGCCTGGTAAACGGCTTATTTTAGGAGGTGAATCTGCCAACTGGAGCTTAATTAAAACACTTCGCAATCTTGCTCCCACTTGCTCAGTATTCAATCACTACGGACCAACTGAAACCACTGTAGGTGTGCTGACTTATCAAGTCGAATTTGATAAAATTGGGTGCGAATTTGACACAGTGCCACTCGGTCTTCCGATTGCCAACACTCAGATTTATATCTTGGATTCTTACTTGCAGTCGGTGCCGATAGGCGTAGCTGGTGAACTGTACATCGGCGGTGATAATTTGGCGCGCGGATATCTTAACCGCCCTGAATTAACCGCAGAAAAATTTATTCCCAATCCATTTGACACGCAAGCAAAGACGCGACTGTACAAAACCGGCGACTTGGCTCGCTATTTGCCAGACGGAAACATCGAATTTATCGGGCGAATTGACGGTCAAGTAAAAATTCGCGGTTTCCGCATTGAATTGGGAGAAATCGAGGCGGTGCTGGGGCAACATCCAGATATCGCGCAGGCTGTAGTTGTGGCGCCAGAAGACGAGATGGCACAAAAGCGCCTCGTGGCTTATTTGATTTCCGAGCAGAAACAAGCACCTACCGACAAGGAAATTCGCAATTTTTTAACGTCAAAATTGCCCGAGTACATGGTGCCTTCTGCTTTTGTGATACTCAAAAGTTTTCCTTTAACTTCTAACGGAAAAATAGACCGACGAGCGCTGCCGGCACCTGACGAAATGCGACCGGAGTTGACAGGAAACTTTGTCGCGCCTCGCACAAATATCGAGGAAGTTTTAGCCGCTATCTGGGCTGAAGTTCTCAAAATTGAAAAAGTCGGCATTTACGACAATTTTTTTGAATTAGGAGGGCATTCCCTATTAGCAACTCAAGTAATTTCCCGAGTGCGCCAAGCATTTCAGGTCGAGTTGCCTTTGCAGCGTTTATTTGAGTCGGCCACTTTCGCCGATTTTGCAGTAGCGATCGCGCAAAAGCAAGCCGAACAAACAGACAGTGAAATGCTCGCTCAAGTTTTAGCAGACCTCGATCAACTGTCAGAAACCGAAATTCAGGAAATTATCGCCCAACAAGGAGTCAGCAAATGAGTGATTTAATCGAACGCATCGCGGCTCTTTCTCCCGAAAAGCGCGAGTTGCTGTTGCAGCGGCTCAACCAGAAAAAAGAAAGCGTTTCGCTAGAAAAAATTCTGCCTCAAAGTCGAGAGTCTAACAATTTTCCTCTGTCGTTTGCTCAACAGCGGTTGTGGTTTTTTGAGCAACTAACTCCCGGCAACTTTACCTATCACATCCTCGCCGGCGTGTGTTTGACGGGAACACTCGACGCGAGAGCTCTCGATCGCAGTCTCAACGAACTTGTCAAGCGTCATGAAGTGTTGCGAACGGCTTTTAAAACAATAAACGGGCAACCCGTTCAGGCGATCGCTTCAAACCTGGAATTGAAAATTTTAGAAATAGATTTGCGAGGTCTTCCTGAAACTGAACAATCTCGCGAAGTAGAACGGTTAATCGCCGCAGAAGCAAAGCTTGCTTTCGATTTGTCACAAGCACCCTTATTGCGTGCCAAATTGCTGCACTTGAGCGATTCCAACTGGGTGCTGCTATTGAGTACGCACCACATCATTTTCGATGCCTGGTCAATGGGAATATTCATCCAGGAACTCGCAACGTTTTATCAAGCCTTTTGCACTGGCAAACCTTCTCCCCTTCCCGAACTGTCGGTACAGTACGCAGACTTTGCAAGTTGGCAGCGCCAGTGGTTGCAGGGAGAAGTTTTAGAGACGCAGCTTGCTTACTGGAAAAAACAGCTTGGAGGCAATCTCCCGGTACTAAATTTGCCAACCGATCGCCCCCGCTCGGCAGTACAAACCTTCCGAGGTGCCGTGCATAAATTCACCATTCCCAAGGCAATCGCAGAGGAAATGACCCTATTAAGCCAGCGGGAAAAAGCTACTTTATTTATGACCCTACTGGCAGCGTTTAAAACATTGCTCTATCGCTACACCGGGCAAGAAGATATTTTAGTCGGCTCCCCCATTGCTAACCGCAACCGACGCGAAATCGAGGAAGTAATTGGCTTATTTGCTAACACCTTAGTTTTCCGCACCAATCTGTCGAGCAACCCGACTTTTAAAGAGTTACTTGGTCGCGTGCGAGAAGTAGCTCTCGGCGCCTATAACCACCAGGACTTGCCCTTCGAGAAACTGGTAGAAATCCTACAGCCCGAACGAGATTTAAGTCATAATCCGCTATTTCAGGTGTTGTTTTCTCTGCGAAATGTTCGGACGCCGCAGATAAAATTGCCAGAAGTGACGTTGAGCAGTTTGGAAATAGAACAGAAAACGGCGAGATTAGATTTAGCGCTTGACCTGGAGGAAGGATTAGAGGGTATTAATGGAACGCTTGAGTATAGCCAAGATTTGTTTGACGCTAGCACTGCACGACGGATAGCCGGACATTTTCTAACCTTACTAGAAAGTATAGCTGCCAATCCCGAAGAGCGGATTTCAAATTTGCAAATATTGACGAAACCTGAACAGCAGCAACTGCTGTTCGAGTGGAACAATACTCAATCGAATTTTCCGCAAGATAAGTGCATACACGAATTATTTGAAGCGCAGACAGAGCGGACGCCGGATGCGATCGCTGTCGTCTTTGAAAATGAATGTCTGACTTACCGGGAACTGAACCAAAAAGCAAATAACCTCGCCAGTTACTTGCAAAAAATCGGTGTCAAACCAGAAGTTTTGGTGGGAATTTATGTCGAACGTTCCCTAGAAATGATGGTAGGGCTTCTCGGCATTCTCAAAGCCGGTGGCGCTTATGTTCCCCTCGATCCAGCGTATCCACCAGAGCGCCTTGCATTCATGCTGGAAGACGCGAAAATTTCAGTGTTACTCACTCAGAAAAAGCTATTAGAAACCCTGCCCAAGAATAGCACCTCCCTCGTGTTTCTGGATGGAGATTGGGAAGGCATATCGAGCAGCGACGAGCCACTCGTGGGTTTACAAAATTCCTCCAATTTAGCCTATGTCATCTATACTTCAGGCTCAACAGGTAAACCCAAAGGAGTGCAAATTTCCCACGCCTCTGCCGTTAACTTCTTGAGTTCTATGCGCCAACAACTCGCGATCGCAGACCGAGATGTTTGGCTAGCAGTAACATCCTTATCTTTTGACATTGCAGCGCTGGAACTGTTCCTGCCTATTACAACAGGTTCTCGGGTTGTTGTAGCCAGCCGAGAAGTGGCATCTAACGGGGAAAAGCTTTTAGAAACATTAACAAATTCTGGCGCGACAGTCATGCAAGCTACTCCAGCCAGTTGGAAAATGCTTTTAGCAGCAGGATGGCAGGGAAACAATCAATTAAAAATACTCTGCGGGGGAGAAGCTTTACCCCGACAGCTAGCCAATCAGTTGCTTTTGCGCGGCGCTTCTGTGTGGAATTTATACGGCCCTACAGAAACCACTATCTGGTCTACTCTCTATCAGGTTGATTGCAAAGATGAATCAGTTTCCATCGGTCGCCCGATCGCTAACACTCAAATTTTCATATTAGACCGCTATTTAATGCCGGTTCCCGTTGGCGTATTTGGCGAACTGCACATCGGCGGTGCCGGCTTATCTAGAGGCTACCTAAACCGACCGGAACTGACCGCAGAGAAGTTTATTCCTAACCCCTTTGCAGAGGACGGAATTCATGCTTCATATCGTTTCCGGTTGCATCGGAATCATAAAATCGAGTCAACAGTCAACAGTCAACAGTCAACAGTCAACAGTCAACAGTCAACAGTCAACAATCCTTCATCGTTTATTCTTTCAGAACGCCTCTATAAAACCGGGGACTTGGCTCGCTATCTCCCAGATGGAAACATTGAATTTATGGGGCGCAGCGACCACCAGGTGAAAGTTCGCGGATTTCGCATCGAATTAGGCGAAATTGAAGCGGTACTCAGCCAATACCCAGCCGTGCGAGAAGCGATCGCACTGGTTCGAGAGGACAATCCGGGCGACAAGCGTTTAGTAGCTTATATCGTTGCTAACTCAGAACTCCGGGGCGGACACGGGGACACAGATCCTACGCATTCAGAATTTATTAATCACTTGCGCGTCTTTCTCAAACAAAAACTGCCGCAGTACATGATGCCGTCAGCGTTTGTGCTGCTGGAAGCAATGCCTTTAACGCCTAACGGAAAAATCGATCGGCGATCGCTAAGAGCACCTGACACAAACACAGCGGAATTCGAGAGCAATTTTACCGAGCCTCGAACTCCAGACGAGCAATTAATAGCAGAAATTTGGGCTGAAGTTCTCGGTTTAGAGCGAGTGGGAATTCACGATAACTTCTTTGAATTGGGAGGACATTCCCTATTAGCTACTCAAGCGATCGCGCGCCTGCGAGAAGCGTTTCAAATTGAATTGCCCCTGCGCGTCTTATTTGAATCGCCAACAGTGGCAAGTTTGAGCGATTCCCTACGGGATAGCTTCGCTTCCCGCATTTCCCAAATCGGCAGCAGCCAGCAAAAACTGGAAGCACCTCCCATCGATCGCGCACCGCGAGGCCCAGAATTGCCCCTTTCTTTCGCACAACAGCGGCTCTGGTTTCTCGATCGGTTGCAACCGGGCGATCCGGCTTACAATATCCCCGCTGCCGTGCGGTTGAAAGGTGCGATCGACGTGACAGCATTAGAGCGTAGTTTCCAAGCAGTTATCAATCGCCACGAAGCCTTGCGGACAACTTTTGGCGCGGTGGAAGGGCGGCCCATTCAGTTGATAATTCCCGAACCTACTTTCGCGCTCTCACTTGTAGATTTGCAGCACTTTCCTCAATCTCAGCGAGAAGCAGAAGCTATGCGACTCGCCGCCGAGGAAGCGCAACAACCTTTTGACTTAGCAAACTGGCCATTAATGCGAGTCACTTTGCTACAGTTAGGCGACACAGAATTTATCTTATTGCTAACCATCCATCACATCGTTGCCGATGGCTGGTCTCTTGGGGTACTCGTGCGGGAAATGGCAACCCTCTACGAAGCTTTTTGCACTGGCAAACCCTCCCCACTTCCCGAACTTTCAATCCAATACGCCGATTATGCCGTGTGGCAGCGAAACTGGCTTTCTGGGGAAGTTTTAGAAGAAAAACTTGCCTATTGGAAGCAACACTTAGGCAATCACTTACCAGTGCTGCAACTGCCTGCCAAACAACCGCGCGCCGCTGTTTCTACCTATCGCGCTGCCGTTCAACCTTTCCAGCTTTCCCCAAACCTTTCCGCAGCGCTCAACAAGCTGAGCCGCCAACAAAATGTCACCCTATTTATGACGTTGCTAGCTGCTCTTGAAACCCTGCTATATCGATCGACAAATCAGGATGACATGGTGGTCGGCACCGACCTCGCCAACCGCACCCAATTGGAAACAGAAGCTCTGATTGGTTTCTTTGTCAATATCTTGCTTTTGCGCGGCGATCTCAGTGGCAATCCTACTTTCATTGAATTGCTCGATCGCGTGCGCGAAGTCACCTTAAAAGCCTACGCTCACCAGGATTTACCATTCGACAAATTGGTGGAGGAATTGCGGCCCGATCGCAGCCTGAATCAAACACCGCTCTTTCAAGTCTTATTCGTCATGCAAAATATGCCCATGCCTACTTTAGAGCTAGGCGGGTTAACTTTGACTCCCTTAGAACTTGACAGCGGCATCGCTAAATTTGATTTAGTTCTCTTCGTGGGAGAAACCGAGCAAGGAATTGCAGGCACTTGGAAGTACAACACTGACCTTTTCGATGCCGCCGCCATCGAGCAAATGTCCAGCCGTTTTGAAACCTTACTCAACAGCATTGTGGCGGAGCCTGAGACTCGGTTAAATAACTTAGAAATTCTCACAAAAGCGGAAAGGGAACAACAAGCAATGCAAGAAGTCAAGCGCGAAAAGCTGAATTTTAGCAAGTTTAAGAGTGTTAAACCGAAAGTAGTCACTCTGCCAGACGGCGAGTTGATAAAAACCGAATTTCTCCAGCCTGGGGAACTATTGCCGCTAGTCATTAAACCCGCTGCCAGCGATGTCGATCTCATTGATTGGGCAAAAAACAGCCGAACTTTGATCGAAACAAAATTGCAGCAACACGGCGCAATTTTGTTTCGAGGCTTCACCGAGCCCTTAGTTTCTACTTTCGAGCAGTTTGCCTTGGGGATTTGTCCGCAACTGTTCGGCGAGTACGGAGATTTGCCGCGCGAAGGAATCGGCGGAAAAGTTTACGGTTCGACCCCTTATCCTGCCGAGCAAACCATCTTCTTTCACAACGAAAGTTCGCACCTGCACCGTTGGCCCATGAAAATCTGGTTTTTCTGCGTTCAACCCGCGCAGTCAGGCGGCGAAACCCCGATCGTTGATTGTCGGAAAGTTTACCAGTTGCTAGACCCCAAACTCCGAGAAAAATTCGCCCAAAAGCAACTGATGTACGTCCGCAACTACACCGACGGACTCGATGTAAGCTGGCAAGAATTTTTCAAAACGGCGCATAAAACTGAGGTGGAACAATATTGCCGTCAAGCGGGCATAGAATTTGAGTGGAAAGACGGAAATAAGCTCAGAACTCGCAAGCGGAGGCCGGCGATCGCCAAGCACCCCAAAACTGGAGAGATGGTATTTTTTAACCAACTTCCTTTGCACCACATTTCATGCTTAGATCCGGCCGTCCGCAACTCCTTATTATCTGTCTTTGGAGAAGGAAACCTGCCTCGCAATGTTTATTACGGCGACGGCACTCCCATTGAAGACTCGGTAATGGCAGAAATTCAGGTCGTCTATCAGCAGGCAACCGTTAGTTTCCCTTGGCAAGCTGGCGACATATTAATGTTAGATAATATGTTGGCTGCTCACAGCCGCAATCCATTTGTCGGGCAGCGCAAAATTGTGGTGGCAATGGGCGAAATGATCGGTGAAGCAGAGATTTAAAAGCTGAATCCTCTCTCGCAAAAGTCGGCCAAGTCTGACTCTGGTATGAATTTATAATTGCCAGTAGCCGCCACTTGAACGCCTTCCCCATAGTCTGTTTTAACTGAGATGTTGCACCATTCTCAATTACTTGTTTAGGAACAGGCAAGATGCCTGTTCCACAAGAGAAAAATTTTATTGTGGAACAGGCAAGATGCCTGTTCTTGACAATGGTACAAGATGCTAGTTTTAACAGACTTGAGCTATAAGCTTTGGACTAAAGTTCCTGGCGATCCTAAAACATAAAGCAATATAACCAATGCAAACAATTAATGGATTTCGGCTTTCTCCTCAACAAAAATATCTGTGGCTGTTGCAACAAGATAGTCCCGCTTATCGCGCTCAATGTGCGATTTTGATCGAGGGCAATTTCCAAACAAATGTCTTAAAAGAAGCGCTGCAAAAAGTCAGCGATCGCCACGAAATTCTGCGGACGAGCTTTCAGCGACGTTCTGGGATTAAATTTCCCATTCAAGTGATAAACGATCGCAGCTTAATTTCCTGGCATAGTGTTAATCTTGAATGCTTGACGCCGCCAGAACAAGTGGCTAAACTATCTGAATTTTTTCAAAACGAAAAAAGCTCAGTTTTCAACTTTGAACAAAATCCAATTTGGCGCTTATCCTTAATTTTTCTATCAGCAAACAGGCACATTTTGGTGGTCAGCCTGCCTTCCCTGTGCGCCGATTCTCGCACCCTCAAAAATATAATTCGAGAAATTAGCCAGTGTTATGCAGCTTGCTTGCAAGGTGAGGAATTCGCCGACGAAGTGGTGCAATATGTCCAATATTCGGAATGGCAGAATGAATTGATTGAGGATGAAGAGGCTGCAGAGGGCAAAAAATATTGGACTGAGCGGGACTACTCGGCGCTAGCCAGTTTAAAATTGCCTTTTGAAAATAAAATAATCGGCGTTTCTGATGCCTTTGAACCCAAGTGTTTTGAGGTTAAAATAGAACCGAGCTTACTAGAAGAAATAGAAGCGATCGCCCGCCGCTACAAAACCTCAATATCTGCTTTCTTTCTAGCTTGCTGGAAAACGTTGCTCTGGCGGCGGGCGGGAAAGGCAGAAATCATTATTGGCACCGCCTTCGACAATCGCAAATATGAAGAATTAGAACCAGCACTCGGTCTATTTGCCAAGTTTTTACCGCTTCGCAGCCAACTGCAAGAAAATTTTACCTTTCAGGAAGTTTGGCAGGAAATTCAGCAATCCGAAAGCGAGGCTTATAAATGGCAGGAATATTTCAACCGGGATGATATAAACGGATCGGCTGGATTGCCATTTTGCTTTGAGTTCGAGGAACAAGTAGAAAAGTATGCGGCGGCTGGCGTAGATTTTTCAATTTACCAGCAATATGTCTGCGGCGATCACTTCAAAGTTAAACTCTCCTGCGTGCGCCGAGAGGATGCTCTCATCGCTGAGTTTCACTACGATCCGGCCTTGATAGGGGAACAAGCGATCCAATGTTTAGCAGAGCAATTCTACACCTTAATAAAAAGTGCTGCTAATCAGCCAGAAACCGCTCTCGGCGAGTTGGAAATTCTGAGCGATCGCGCCCGCCACCAAGTCTTAGTTGAGTTCAACCAAACACAGAAAGATTACCCAAAAGACAAGTGCATTCACCAGCTATTTGAGCAACAAGTGGAGCGCGTACCAGATCGCCTTGCGGTTGTGTGTGACAATCAGCAACTCACCTACCGAGAACTCAACGCCCGCGCCAACCAAATCGCTCATTACCTACAACAATTAGGAGTAAAATCCGAAGGATTAGTGGGAATTTGTGCTGAGCGATCTGTGGATGCGATCGCCGGAATGCTCGGCATTCTCAAAGCAGGCGGCGCATACTTGCCACTCGATCCGGCCATGCCAAAAGAGCGCCTCGCCTTGATGTTGCAGGATGCCGGAGTCGCAGTGCTATTAACGCAACAACAGCTAATCGAAAACTTGCCAAAAACTCAGGCAAAAATCGTTTGCTTAGACGCAGAAATGCCCTCTGTCTCCCCCTCTCTCTCTCCTCATCTCTCTCCTGAAAATTTAGCTTATGTCATTTATACTTCCGGTTCCACTGGCACGCCAAAGGGAGTGGCAATTGAACACCGATCGCTCGTCAATTACCTCTACAGCATTCAGGAACGGCTAAACCTGCCATCAGGTGGCAGTTTCGCAACCGTTTCTACCTTGGCAGCAGACTTAGGAAATACAGTAATTTTTCCAGCTTTATGTACGGGAGGAAGCCTTCACATAATTTCCCAGGAACGCGCCACCGATCCAGAGGCGATCGCTACTTACTTTCAGCAGCATTCCATTGACTGTCTCAAAATCGTTCCCTCCCATCTAAAAGCTTTATTAACTGCTTCTGATCCGGCGCAGGTTTTGCCGAAAAAGCGATTAATCCTTGGCGGCGAGCCCTTAAGTTGGAATTTGCTCGAAACTATTCAGAAATACGCCCCAGACTGTTCAGTCTTCAACCATTACGGGCCAACAGAAGCAACCGTAGGCGTGCTGGCTTATCCCATCAAAGACCGAGAAAATTGTATTTCTGAGACAGTTCCCCTCGGTCGCCCTATCAATAACGCGCAGATTTATTTACTTGATTCGCACTTGCAGCCAGTTGCCATTGGCGTGTCCGGCGAGTTATACATCGGCGGTGCTTCTTTAGCTCGCGGCTATCTAAACCAACCCCAATTAACAGCAGAAAAATTCATCATCAACCCCTTCGACGCCGAACAAGGAGCGCGTCTGTATAAAACAGGAGATTTGGCTCGGTATTTGCCGGACGGAAATATTGAGTTTTTAGGACGGATCGACAGCCAAGTTAAACTGCGAGGGTTCCGCATTGAATTGGGGGAAATAGAAGCAGCGCTATCTCAACATTCCGCTGTGCGCGAAGCAGTAGTTTTGCTACTGGAAAATGAACCGGGGAATCAGCGCTTAGTTGCCTATGTTGTACCCGCGAGGGAATCAGCGATCGCTATTAACGAGCTGCGGTCATTTTTAAAAGAAAAACTGCCCGACTACATGGTTCCTTCTGCTTTTGTCGTACTGAAAGCATTGCCCCTCACTGCTAATGGAAAAATAGACCGGCGGGCGCTGCCAGCGCCGGAGGCGGCGAGAGCCGATTTAGCAGATACTTTTGTCACTCCTAGCACTCCCATTGAGAAAATGCTGGCTGAGATTTGGGCCCAACTGCTAGGGCTGGAAAAAGTGGGAATTTATGACAATTTCTTTGATTTGGGGGGACATTCATTACTGATTACTCAGTTGCTAGCAAAGGTAAGAGATTCTTTCCAAAAGGAATTGCCCTTGCGCCGTTTCTTTGAAGCGCCTACCATCGCTGCTTTAGCAAAGAATATTGAGGTGAAGCATGGGGCGGATTCTGCGGGCGATCGCACTGCAAGTTTCGATATTAACGCTGAAGTTGTTTTAGATCCGGCAATTCGCCCTGCAACTCCATTGAGCGAGCCAAAAACTGAACCAGCTTGCATTTTCTTAACAGGGACGACGGGCTTTTTGGGAGCCTTTTTACTCCGCGACCTCTTGCAACAAACTCAAGCAGAAATTTATTGCCTAGTCCGTTCTGCCGATTCAGAATCAGCTAAAAAGCGGATTCAAAGCAGCCTCGAATCCTATTTAATTTGGGATGAAAGCAGCAGCGATCGCATTATCCCAATTGCTGGAGATTTGTCTCAACCACTTTTGGGGCTTTCCGAAGAGCAGTTCCTAGTTTTAGCCAGTAAAATTGATGTCATTTACCACAATGGCGCGTTTGTCAAGTTTACTTATCCCTACTCTGTTCTCAAACCCGCTAACGTTTTGGGGACGCAGGAAGTTCTGAGATTGGCGAGTCAAACTAAGCTAAAACCCGTCCATTTAATTTCTACGATTTCCGTTTTCTCGGCAATGGGGGAATCTGGGATTAAGGTGGTGCGAGAGGAGGATGAACTAACTCCCGGAGAGGGTCTAAAAGGCGCTTACACTCAGACTAAGTGGGTGGCAGAAAAGTTAGTAGAGGTCGCGCGCGGTCGGGGCGTTCCTGTTAGCATTTACAGGCCAGGTCGCATTTGTGGGGACAGCCAAACAGGGGCTTGCAATCCCAGTGACTTACTGTACAGGTTAATCGCTGGTTGCGTGCAACTTGGATGTGCGCCCGATGACGATAAGCTGATGAATGTAGCGCCTGTTGACTATGTGAGCCGAGCGATCGTTCATCTTTCGAGCCAAAAAGAATTGCTCGGAAAGACTTTTCATTTAGTCAACCCTCAGTCCTTTCAAATGAGTGAATTGCTTGGCTGGATTTGCTCCATGGGTTATCCAATCAAACGAGTTTCGTCTGAGACTTGGCAAGCAGAAATAATCAATCGCGCTGGATATTCTCCAGAAAATGCGTTGTATCCGCTTGTCGGTCTTTTCTCGGAAAAAGTTTCGGAAGCAGAAATGGCTAAATCTGCCACGCTGCAATTCGATTGCCAGAATGCGTTGAAGGGACTTTCTGGAACGGACATTATCTGCCCGCAAGCGGATGCGAGTTTGTTTCGGACTTATTTTTCCTATCTCGTCGATCGCCAGTTAATAGAGGCTTCCAAACATCTGGTCTAAAAATGTAGACGCGCGAGCGATCGCGCTTCTACCTTGCTCACTTTGAGGAGGATTTTCAATGAAGGAGGGCTTAAACTTAATGAATGTTAGCTTAGGAAATAATAATGCGATCGCGATCGCAGGCAGAGCTACCGCAGAAGGAACGCAGCGTTACAGGGAACGGCACAACAAAAATTGTGCAGCCGATCACTTCGGAGAAACTGGTTCGCTTGTTGTCAGCTCGATTGGAATTGGCACTTACCTTGGCGAACCAGATGAGTATACTGACACTCTGGTGGCGGAAGCTGTAGTTGAATCGGTTCGGCGGGGTGCCAACGTAATTGACTCAGCAATTAACTACCGCTACCAGTACGGAGAGCGGAGTGTCGGAAAGGCTATCCGGCGTCTCCTGGAATCGGGAGAAGCTTCAAGGGATGAACTAATTATCTGTACGAAAGGCGGCGTTGTTCCGCATCCAAATCCAAACCATGTAGACTGGTTTTATCAGCAGTACGTCGAGCCAAGCAACTCTACTGTCAGCATGGCAGATTTGGCCCAGGAGCGTTACTGCATCCACCCACAATACATTAAAGATCAGCTTAATTGGAGCCTCGCCAACCTCGGCATTGAGACAATCGATGTCTACTATCTTCACAATCCAGAAAAGCTACTTTCTCAAGTTGAACCAGATACTTTTTACAATCGGTTGCGAGAAGTTTTTGAGGTACTTGAAGGTGCAGTTTTAGCTGGAAAAATTGCCAATTACGGTCTGGCAACTTGGAATGCTTTTCGCGTACTTCCAACTGAAACAAACCATATCGATTTGGCGCGTGCGAAGTCCATTGCTCGGGAAGTAGCTGGGAACAAAGAGGATCGGTTTCGGTTTATCCAGCTTCCTTTGAATATGGGGATGCCGGAAGCGGTGCTAACTCCAACTCAAACAATCGAAGGAGAACAAGTCTCAGTATTGGAAGCTGCCGATCGCTTAGGCATTTGGGCGATCGCCAGTAGGTCGATCTGTGAAGCGCAGGTTATCGGTCAGATCCCAGAAAAGATTGCTTCTGCCTTTGGCGAAAGCTTGCGGACAGACTGCCAGCGGGCGCTCCAATATACCCGGAGCGCCCCTGGCCTCCTGAGTGCCCTTGTAGGGATGAAAGCGCCAAAACATATCGAAGAGAACCTAGCCCTTGCTGCTGTCGGGCGGCTTGGGAGAGCAAGCTTTCAGGAACTTACTGATTCAATTGTTGAAGTGTTAAAGGGAAATTGAAGTTCCCCTTGCCGGAGAACGGCTGAACTTAAAATCTTGAATGGCATTATGGAATAGTTTCAGTTAATGTTTATGGTTCTTCCGTACTTAGTGTCCTAAAATTGGATATTATTGTAACATTTTAGCCCACTAAGTACGCAAGCTTCCTGATTACTGACTAAATCAATCATTAATAAATTCACCTTCACAGATAATCGAGTCTCTGTTCTCCAAATCTTCTTGATTCCAGACCGCGTTTAATGCTGCTGAACTTAAAGAAGTTGACATCGTATTTAAGGTTGTGTTGTAGTATTCGACAGCATTATTAAGTTCTACCTGTGGCGCTTCCTTAAAGTACGAATTAATATCAGGCGTGCACCGCTGGGCCTGGTAGTATACATAAGCTTCAGCATTAATGCACATTACGTGGTAAAAATCTCTATTTGCTGCCGTCACATCTCCAAGTTTATACAGCGCTAAACCCCGGTTGAGATAAGCTTTAACATAGTTGGGCTCTAGTTCCACTGCTTTGTCAAAGTCTTCAATTGCAAGCTGCATTTGTTTTAATTTATAGCGAACGCAACCTCTGTTATAATAGGCATAAACATTTTGTGGATCGATGCCGAGTGCAGTGTTGTAATCGGCGATCGCCTGCGTATTGTCTCCTAATTGGTGGTAACAGAGACCTCGATTTATGTAAGCTTTGATATATTTAGGATTCAACCGCAGCGTTTCGTTAAAGTTTTCTGTTGCTGCCTCTTTTTCTCCCAAAAGGTAGTAAGCGCGCCCCCGGTTGTAATAGGTTTTATAATTGTGGGAATTGAGAGAGAGAGCTCGATTGTAGTCTTCTATTGCTTCTTCGTAATTTCCTAAATTAGCAAGTACAAGTCCCCGGTTGTTGTAGATAGCATGGCTGTTAGGCTTATTTGCTAAAGCGCAGTTGAGATCTTCAATGGCTTTTTCGTGTTCTCCGAGATGACGCCAAGCATTGCCTCGATTCAAGTAAGCCTCGAAGAAATTAGGATTGATATCTAGGGCTTGGCTGAGGTCTGCGATCGCTTTTTGGTAGTCTTTCATGTAGTAGTAAACCAAGCCGCGATTGTTATAGGCTTTGGCATCCGCGGGATTGACTTGCAGTATCTGATCGAAGTCCTCAAGTGCTGCTTCATAGTTTCCTTTCTTGGCGCTGTGCAAACCACGCTTGTAAAATTGTTTGAGGTTCATAGGTCAACTTTCAGGATTGCTTGATGCTGGGGGTTGATTCCTGTGCAGTCAGTTTTGAGTTCGACAGCCGTTAATCTGTTGAAAGAGCATCCACCTGCGGTCAGAGTAACTCTTAAATGATTCCCGGCAATCTACCCTAAACAGGATTTTGGGTTTATTTTAACAGTAGTTAAATCCTGTTGAAAGGCTCTGCACGTCGGCTGGATTTACTTATTAGTCAGTTCGATTGTTTACCCGACGATCGACTGGATCTCAAAAGTCTAGTTTTACTTGGTGCTGTATAAATTGTTGCCAGCAGTCCTACCGAGTAAACTCTATATTTTTTTGACAAACTTCGTCCCATTATTTGCTGCAGTACGTCTCTACAAACTTTTGTTGCCTAATTACCAATTACCGATTGATTTCCTCTTCCACATAAACAGTCAATTTCTCCAAATCTGGAAGTTCAATCAATTCTTGTTCCTTTTCCTTAACCGACACGGGCATCATCACAGGTTTACGGTGCTCGATCCAGCAACTCGCCAGCGGTAAAGTTTGTTCCAAATCTTCCAAAGGCCTCGGAATTACCATCACCGCGTTCAACTCGCCAATTCGCTCAGCTTCGTACATCCCGGCCTCTACGGCTACTGCTACATCTGCAACTGCACCGCGAATAATTGCCGTGCACAAACCGGCGCCAATTTTCTCGTAAGCTGCCAAGTGTACGTCTGCGGATTTGAGCATAGCATCGCAAGCACCGACCATTGCCGGAAATCCCCGCGTTTCGAGCAAACCGATCGCCTGATTGCTAAGCCGAGAATAATTGCCACTTTCGGAAAGTTCAGTCAGCCGAAAGCCGATCGGCAAAACCACTTCCAAATTAGCCAAAGGTCTAGGAATCACCAACTTAGAAACAAACTGCCCGAACTGTTCGGCAGTTTGAGCTCCAGCTTCCACAGCCAAACGCACATCCGAAATTCTGCCCCGGACGATCGCGGTACAGTGACCGGAACCAATTTTTTCGTATCCTACTAAAATCACTCCTGCCGACTTCAGCATCATGTCAGCAGTCCCCACAATTGCCGGAAAACTCTTGGTGGATACCAAACCCAAAGCAGTGTCTTTGAAGTATTCCTGGCGCTGCGATCGCTCTTCGTGACTGTTACGATCTGTTTGTCCGTCCATCTTCTATTACCTTTAGAAACTTCCCAAAATAAAAATTTGTTGATAGTTTTAGTTTCTCAGATGAGAAGACAGACTGCACGAGCTACAAGACACAGATTGCTGCTGCAAGGCCTTACAAATTGCTGAGCTACCAATAATATGAGATTACCTATTTATATTTGATCTTTCTGCCTTCAGCATAGCTGCCTTTTGCCGAAATGACGGCTACCCGGAACCGCCCGATAGAGTTTGGCCGTTTTCGTCCGATCGATTAAAAGCTTGCCGGTGCGGAAACAGCGTCCCCAACAGCCGATTGATGTGAGCTTGACCGTAGAGAATAGTCGGCGTTTCCCCTGGTTGGGGAGGCTCTGCTGCGGTGGATTCCGGCGGGTCTGGGGCAGTCTCCGGCTCCGTTTGAGGCGGTGTTGGGGCGGGTTGTGGCGGCTCGATCGGCTCGATCGGTCGATCGACTGGTGGCGTAGTCGCTTCGGGGGTTTCTGGTGATGTTGGCGCTGCTGTTGGCGCTGTTGCGGTTGCTTCTTCTGCAGCGGCTTGGCGGCTGGTATCTCCCATTAGAGAACCTGCTGGCATAATTTGCATTTTTTCGATACAAGGATTGATTAGGGTCGTTCCGGCGCCAATACAGGCATTTTCCCCGATCGTTCCCGCACCTACCACCAGCACCCCTGCACCCAGAATAACGCCCGCCGCGATTTCCAGAGTACCTTCACGGGCGTGAAGGATAACTCCCATACCGATACAGGCACCGGCGGCGATCGAGATCCGGCTGCCCGGAGCTGCTTGCAGGATTGCTCCAGGGGCGATCGCCGCACCCTCATTCACAACTACATCGCCACTCATCAAAATCTGAGAGTTGCTACTTAATTGCAGTGGCGATAAATACATTCAACTTCACCATGAAAGGAGCTATTTTTTTAGATCAAAGGACTTTAAATTATGGGTTTTTTCGACTAATAAATTTAACCATGTCAATCTAAGAAACGATAATTTACTAATACTGAGAAGATTGATGCTTTAACGTTTTCTAGAAAGTTCCAGAAGATTCTAGATTTTGACCAGCCCTTCTCAATCGAGCTTTTTAACTATCTCAAATCCAACTTCAATCCGCTTGGATTTCTCCCGTGGGCACCTGTGCGAGGGCTTAACGGGAGAAACAAGCTAATTACCAGGCAAATTAAGGTCGTTGGATAATTTCTTCGAGGACCCGGCGCTTCGCCTTGGAGTCGATGCCAAGCAAACGGACGTACTCGCCACTGTGTTCTTTGAGACAGCTTTCGAGGGCAGAAATCACTTCAGATTCGCGGTTGGATGCGATCGGGGCACAACTGCTCCAAGAACCGGTGCGGAAACGGCGCGCGTCGGCGTGTTCCGTGCCAATTTTGTAGCCTTGGGAAAGCAGGTTGCGGATTTGGTCGATCGTCTTGCCGGTCAAACTTCCGTTGCTCGCCGAACCAGTCGAAGCTGCTTTGTATCCCGATGTTGCTGCCGACTTAGATGTTCCTGCCGGGTTAGCCGATTGACCAACCGGGCCGTCGGGACGCTGAATAATTTCTTCAACTATGCGTCGCTTAGCTTTCGGGTCAATCCCGATCAAGCGCACGTACTCGCCCGGGTACTCGTTCATCACAGCTTCCAAAGCGGCGATCGCCTCAGATTCGTTTCTCACTTGCAGCGAAGCCCCGCTTTGCCAAGAACCGGTGCGGAAGCGGCGCGCGTCGGCGTGTTCCGTCCCCACCTTGTAGCCTTGAGCTAGCAAGCCGCGAACCTGAGCCACTGTTTCGGCACTCAATTTTCCGCTTGACACGGAACCGCTATTGTGGTTGGAAGCTTGTGCAACTTTACCGTTAGATTGGTGAGTTTTCGCACCGTTAGAACCGTTAGAGCCGTTGTCTCCCGGTCTTTGGACGATTTCTTCTAGTACGCGGCGCTTGGCTTTGGTGTCAATCCCGATCAAGCGGACGTATTCTCCTTGGTGTTCAGCCATGCAAGCTGACAAAGCCGCGATTACTTCTGAGTCACGGGTTGAGGAAATCGGGCCGCAAGTGCGCCAAGAACCGGTACGGAAGCGGCGCGCGTCGGCGTGTTCGGCTCCCACGCTGTATCCTTGGGCTAGTAAATTGCGGATGCTATCGGCTAGAGTTGGACTCAATTGGGTGCCGGCATGGGTAGAATATTTGGTTTGATTCATGTTTGGGTTTGTACTTTTCTCGTTGCGAATTGGTGCTAGACAGGCGATGTTCTCAGCGCAGCGATAACCCGTTCTCAGAGCGTCATTGATGCCGATGACATGGGTTGCAAATTGAACGTCAGAATCTTGAACGTCTGGCAAGCGATCGGCTTGCTTCTGATTAGTGATGATGGCTCCCGAAGGCACGTACTTACCCGGGGGAATCTCCACATCTTTAATTAGTACGTGCATCATGACAATGCAGCCTTTGCCCACTCTGGCATTGAACACCGTAGAGCGAAAGCCGATAAAGCTATCCTCGCCCACGTAGGCAGGGCCGTGAATTAAACTCATGTGGGTGAGGGAAGTATTTTTCCCCACCCACACAGAATAGGATTTGCCGTCGTCTCCTGTGACTCGGCCTTGTTCTAGGCCGTGAATCACTACTCCGTCTTGAATGTTGCTTCCTTGTCCGATATAAAAAGGAGTACCTTCATCGGCGCGAATAGATGTCCCGGGGGCAATCATCACATTAGAACCGATATGCACATCCCCAATAATGTTAGAAAAGGAATGTACGAAGGCGGTATCGTGAATTTTGGGCTCAGCCAAGTTTTTCGACCAAGGCGTCGGGGGAGCCGCAACGTTGCGGACTGCCATAAATTAAGTTCTCCTAAGCTGAAAAATCTTTTTGTTAGTTGTTAGTTGGTAGTTGTTAGTTGTTAGTTGTTAGTTGTTAGTTATTTTTCCACTAACTGCTAACTGCTAACGGTTGCAACTAGCCGTATGGGTCGTCTTTTTTACTGTAAATGAGGCGGTTTTCTACATTGACAGTATCTATAATGCCTACTACCAGAGCATCGATCGGACGGTTTTCGCTTCCGGGTGCAATCCGGGCTGCGCTGCCTCGGGTTACTAAAACCCATTCATCGATACCAGCACCCACACAATCAGCGGCTACCTCATAGCCGGGAACTGGCGAACCTTCCTCATCGATGAATTGCAGCAGTAGAAATTTCGATCCTCTCAGCGTCGGCTCTTTTTGGGTACTGACAACTGTGCCGAGAACTTTGGCCATTTGCATTTTAGGTAATAGGTAATAGGTAATTGGTAATTGTCATTTTTACACTGTCACTTGTCTTTTTTTTATTAGCTCTGTCCTCAGTCCGCTGTCCGCCTTTTAGATCTTCGTCTAGTAACTAATGACTAATGACTCATGACTCATGACTAATAACCAATATCCCATACCCACCTCAATTAAAAATTAAAAATGCTAAATCAAAAACCTCGCGATTTTTAATTTTTAATTACCAAACGCCCCTCACCGCCGTGAAGCGAAGCTATCCCGTAGGGAATCGCCTATCTTATGATCTGTTGAGGGGGCGAATGCCGCTCACGCCTTCACGGAACTGTTCTACAGCTTCGGTGTAGCGAATCGGCAGCACGTACTCTAAGTTTTCGTGAGGGCGGGCGATAATGTGGGTGGACATCACTTGTCCGCCGTTAACGCGCTTCACTGACTCTACTCCGGCGGCGACGGAAGCTTGCACTTCGGAGACATCTCCTCTTACAATGACCGTAACGCGAGCGCTACCGATTTTTTCGTAGCCTACCAAGGTGACGCGGGCTGCTTTGACCATCGCGTCAGCGGCTTCTACCACTGCCGGGAAGCCTAATGTTTCGATCATGCCAACTGCAATTGCCATTGGTTTTACTCCTGATTGAATATTTGGGGAACTAAACAGTTAATTTTTGACGATCGCACAAATTTTCCTTAAACGAAATTTTTGTGCGCTAAGAACTTAGTAGCCTCGGAACTGTTCTACTGCTTCTGTATATCGAATCGGCAGAACGTATTCTAGGTTTTCGTGGGGGCGAGCGATGATGTGGGTAGAGACGACTTCTCCGCCGTTGACCCGCTTGACTGATTCCACTCCTGCTGCGACTGAGGCTTGGACTTCCGACACGTTGCCGCGCACAATTACGGTGACGCGGGCGCTGCCGATTTTTTCATAGCCCACGAGGGTAACGCGGGCAGCTTTGACCATAGCATCGGCCGCTTCCACAACAGCGGGAAAACCTTTTGTCTCAATCATTCCCACGGCAATTGACATTTTTGAATCTCCTTTGAGGATGAGCGAAATTACCGTTACAAATCTTTGAGAAATCTAAAAATTTGGACGGGGAGGCCCACATTTTTTAGTAATGCAGTGTAAAGCTTCCTATCCTATAAGAATAGGGGAATCTGTCCACCTTGACAATATAAACTAACATCATAATGTTTAATAACAAAAATTAAAATTTTTTATGTTACTTAAAATAATTTAATATTTATTTAATAATCTTAATATTTAGAGGGGTAGATACCGAGAGCGAGGGGGGATTAAAGTAAGTAAGAATACTCATAAAGTAGAGTTCGGTATGTGAAGCCGGAGCTGATCACTGCCTGGAAAATTGGGGATTTCAAAAGGGGGATCGCAGGGAAATCGGCAAAAAAGGCAGTCTTGACCCCTCGGCAGGGATTTTTTTCTTTGAGTGCCTCTTCTGCTCAGCCAGTAATTTTGTGTTGAGATAATTATCAGTTTTGATGCTTTAATGTATAGTTAATCTGGAGTGCAAATTATTTTGCCACAACTATACGATCGGCTTTAGTCAAAGTTTTAGGGCCTCGTGCGATCGCCCGCGACTGTTTTTGTATAAAGGCAGCCAGTAATTTCAAGTTTAAGGGATAAATTAAATGACTCAATTTCTCCTCCAAGCCTGTTGGTGGGTACCTTTATATGGCTTGATAGGCGCAATTTTAACTTTGCCGTGGTCTACGGGAACCGTTCGCAGAACAGGCCCGAGACCTGCAGCTTACTTCAATTTGCTGATGACGGTGGTGGCTTTCATACACGGGTCAGTTATTTTTACAGCGACTTGGGATCAACCACCCCAACAGTTGCTAGTGCACTGGGTGCAAGCAGCAGATTTAGATTTGTCTTTTGCAATAGAAATCTCCACCGTCAGCGTCGGAGCAATGGAGTTAGTTAGTGTTCTGAGTTTGCTAGCACAAATTTACGCTCTTGGCTACATGGAAAAAGACTGGGCGCTAGCTCGATTTTTTGGGCTGATGGGTTTTTTTGAAGCAGCAATTAGCGGCATTGCCATTAGCGACTCGCTGCTTCTAACTTACGCTTTGTTGGAAGTGCTGACGCTTTCAACTTACTTGCTAGTCGGGTTTTGGTACGCTCAACCGCTGGTAGTAACAGCCGCTAGAGATGCGTTTTTAACCAAGCGTGTAGGAGACGTGCCACTGCTGATGGGAGTAGTGACGCTTTCAACTTTAGCAGGAAGTTTGAATTTTTCCGATTTGGAAACATGGGCGGAAACTGCAACTTTGTCTCCCCTAGTGGCGACTCTTTTAGGTTTGGCTTTAATCTCCGCACCTACGGCCAAGTGCGCTCAATTTCCCTTCCATTTGTGGCTCGACGAGGCGATGGAAGGGCCCAACCCGGCTTCGATTATGAGGAATACGGTAGTTGTGGGCGCTGGGGCTTATGTTTTAATTAAACTTCAGCCTGTTTTAGCGCTGTCGCCCGTGACTGATGCGGTGCTGGTGGTGTTGGGTGCAGTGACTGCTGTTGGCGCTTCCTTGGTGGCGATCGCCCAAATCGACATCAAAAGAGCACTATCGCATTCTACCAGCGCTTCTATGGGTTTGGTGTTTATCGCCGTGGGGCTAAATCAAGTTGACATTGCTTTGCTGTTGCTGTTCGCACACTCGATCGCCAAGGGCCTATTATTCATGAGCGTAGGGTCAGTTATTGCCACAACTAACACTCAAGATTTAACAGAAATGGGTGGGTTGTGGTCGAAGATGCCTGCCACGACTACGGCTTATTTAGTAGGCGCTGCGGGGATGGTGGCGCTGTTGCCTCTAGGCAACTTTTGGGCGATGCGGCGCTGGCTCAACGGTTTTTGGACTCTGCCTTTGTGGCTGGTAATTGTGTTGCTTTTGGTTAATGGTTTGACGGCGCTAAATTTAACTCGCATATTCGGTTTAGTGTTTGCTGGAAAAGCGCAGCCGAAAACTCGCAGAGCTCCAGAAGTCGGTTGGCAAATGGCTTTGCCGATGGTAATTTTGACCGTAATGGGGCTGTTGGTACCTTGGATGTTGCAGGAGTGGCAACTTTTAATTAGTTGGACTGGGCCTTGGGCGGAAACGGGGGATTTTGATACTTTAAATTTGCTGTTGAAGACTCTGCATATTCCGCTGTTAATGTTATCTGGGTTGATTGGCGTTGCGGTTGGGGTGGCGATTTATTGGTACGGGGCTTTACCTCGACCGGTACGGCTGCCGGTACCTGCGTTGCAGGATTTGTTTGCTTACGATTTTTATATCGATCGAGTTTACCGCTTGACTGTTGTTTGGGCTGTGGCTTCGATTTCTAAAATCAGCGCTTGGACTGATAAGTATGTGGTGGACGGGGCGGTGAATTTGTTTGGTTTTGCCACAATTTTCAGCGGCGAAGGGTTGAAGTACAGCGGCACCGGTCAGTCGCAGTTTTATGTGTTGACTATTGTGGCGGGGGTTGCTGTGTTGCTGGCGTTGATTATTTGGCAGTTTTAAACTGTAGAGGTTGGCAGATGAATTTTTCGGGGTTTGTCTGCTTTTTGTCTGATGTTATTTAATCTTAAACCGCAGATGAGGGCGGATGAACGCAGATGATTTTAGTCGGGGTTTGTCTCCTTTTTTATCTAGTTTTACTCAAAATCGATCGGCCACAATTCGGTCACCGCAACTTCCCAACCGGGCAAAAGTTCGGGAATTGAAATCATGTCGCCGTCTCTCAATACAACTGGCTCGGCTGTCGGAGTGTAAATTGTTATTGTGCGCTTGTCTGGGTCGATTAATATTCCTACTTTGGCTCCGAGTTCGATAAATGATAAAATTTTTTCTCGCAGGGGTTTGAGGCGATCGGACTGAGATTTGATTTCTACAACTAAGTCGGGAACGAGTTCGGCAAAATACCTTTTACTTTGTTTGAGGCGAGCGACTACCACAAACGAAACATCGGGTGCTCTGATATCGGAATTGGGAAGGATAAACCCGCCCCTGGACTCAAAAACTCGTCCGAGTTTGCGAGGTTTGACCCAGTTCCCCAAAAGTCTGCCAAACTCAAGTCCAATTTCGCTCGATACAATGTCTGATGGGCCCATAAGGATAATCTTCCCGTCTACCAGTTCGAGTTGGTAGTCGAGATTTGCTTCCGAGAGTATAGCTTGCAGTTCTTCCAAGTCGGCAACGGTGAGGCGGGTGGAAGGAGAACCGGATTTAATTTGCAAATCTTCTCGATCTGTAAGACTTGAGGTCATAGGAGGATTCCAGAGACATTGGAATCTATGTTAACAAGAAAATCAGCCGATCGCTTTTATATGTAGTTGCTTTGCGTTAATGTTAAATATAGCTCTAAATACTGTGTAACAAAGGAAAGTTTTAATTGATGCTCAGTGCTTTAATCTGGATACCAATGTTGGCTGCTGCCCTGATTGGGTTCTGGCCCGGTTCAGTGAGTTCTAAAATAGTTCGGAATGTCGCGATCGCCATTGCGGGTATAACTTTTATTCTCTCGGTGATTTTGGCAGTTCAGTTTGATGCCAGTACCAGTCAGTTGCAGTTTGCGGAATTTATTCCTTGGATAGATGCTTTGGGATTGAATTACAATCTCGGCGTTGATGGTTTGTCTCTGCCTTTGGTAATTTTAAATACTCTGCTGACAGCGGTAGCTATTTACGCTACGGATGAGTCGATCCGCAGACCTCGACTTTATTATTCTTTGATTCTGTTAATTACTGGCGGCGTAACAGGGGCTTTTTTATCTCAAAATTTGCTGCTATTTTTCCTGTTTTTTGAGGTAGAATTGATTCCGCTTTACCTGTTAATTGCGATTTGGGGAGGCGAGCGCCGGGGTTATGCTGCTACTAAGTTTTTAATCTATACTGCATTTTCGGGAATTGTGCTGCTGGCTGCTTTCTTGGGGACTGGTTGGCTTAGCGGTGCTTCTAGTTTCGATATGGTTGGTCCAGCGGGCGCATCGCATTTGCAAGGAGGATTGCCATTACCTTTGGTAAGGCAAATTGTTTTGCTGGCAGGGGTGTTGCTGGCTTTTGGAATTAAGATGCCTTTAGTGCCTTTTCATACTTGGCTGCCGGATGCTCACGTAGAAGCTTCGACGCCGGTTTCGGTGCTGCTGGCGGGGGTGCTTTTGAAGCTGGGAACTTACGGGATGCTGCGCTTTGGTTTGGGTTTGTTTCCAGATGCGTGGGCTGTGGCGGCACCTTGGTTGGCGAGTTGGGCTGTGGTAAGCGTGCTTTACGGGGCTAGTTGCGCGATCGCCCAAAAAGATATGAAAAAAATTGTAGCTTACAGTTCGATCGCTCACATGGGCTACATTTTGTTAGCTAGCGCCGCAGCTACTCCGATTAGTATGCTGGGAACTGTTTTACAAATGGTTAGCCACGGCTTAATTTCGGCGCTACTATTCTTAACCGTCGGCATTGTTTACAAAAAATCCGGCACTCGCAACATCGATGTGCTTAAAGGTTTGTTCAATCCCGATCGCGGTTTGCCGATGATTGGCAGTTTAATGATCCTCGGCGTGATGGCTAGTGCCGGCGTTCCTGGTTTGGCTGGATTTATTGCTGAATTTTTGATGTTTCGGGGCAGTTTGCCAGTGTTTCCCGTGCAAACTTTGCTCTGCATGATCGGCACTGGTTTAACTTCAGTTTACTTTTTAATTATGGTCAACCGCGCCTTTTTCGGCCGCCTTTCGGATTTGGTGGTAAATTTGCCGCAAGTCCGCTGGCGCGATCGCATTCCTTCGCTGGTTTTAGCAATAATTATTGCAATCATGGGAGTGCAGCCGGGAGTTTTAGTTGCTTTGAGCGAGAAAACTGCGATCGGAATGGTAGCTAATGTGCCACCGCAAGTTAAAGTGATTGCTCACAACTTAGATTGATAGGATGTCCGGTCGATCGACCCCAATCCAATTCGTTTGTAGTGAGAATACAAGTCATCCTACAATTGTGAGGATGGCCATACTCACTACAAACAAACGCCGCCTACATAAACCGTAAAAATCCCGCTTTCTTCGAGATAGAGTGCCTCCTGGAGGGTAGGTATTTTTATATCACTAAAAAGTAAAGGTTTGTGTTTTTATGTAGCAAACATTACCAAAAATGATATAATAGCAGAGTTATAAACAGTAAAAAAATAGTTTTAAATTCAGGCTAAATCCCGATGAAAAGTACCGTATTAAAACCGTCTGCCCATCCCCTAGCCGCATACATTGACCTCTTGGAATCAGGCAAAGCTTTACTGCCTGAATCTACGGAAAATGTAGTTGAAGTTGTCGGCGTTCTTAAAAGTTATGCTATTGTTCTAGATGCCTATTCTCGCAATCTCAATTATATTGCCGAAGAACAGTTTTTAGTGCTTTTTCCGTTTTTTAAATATTTCAATGGGGAAGTCACTCGGCCGAAGTTAATGCGCTATTTGTGGCACGATCGCATAAATTTTGAGTATGCGGAATATTGCATGAGAACAATGCTTTGGCACGGCGGCGGGGGTTTGGACAGTTATTTGGATTCCCCGGAATTTAGCAGTTTGGCCGAAAAGGCGATCGCGGCTAAGCTGAAAGGCAATTTTTTCATGCAGGGACTCCATAAAGCATTTCCTGATTTTTTGCCGGAACAAGTGCGGATGCTGGCTTACTACACGGGTCTCGGTCAGTTTTGGCGGGTAATGAGCGATTTGTTTATTGATTTGTCCGATCGCTACGAAGCCGGTAAAATTAAGTCGATCGCTGACGTAGTTGATTTTGTCTTAGCAGGTTTGGTTAGCGCTGCCAGTCTACCAATTACCTACAGCGTCAAGATTCACGGTCAAGTCTACGATATCATTCCGGCGGCCGCTAACTTGACATTTTTACCAGATGTAGCAGTGCCTTATGTAGAGTCAATTTTCTTTCGGGGTACAGCTTTTTTTGGCACAGTTTCCTACAACGCTCAAGCTCATCAAATCCCGGAAAAACAAAAAGATTTTGCCTACGGGGCTTTGTTTGCTGATCCTTTACCTATTGGAGGTGCAGGGATTCCGCCAACTCAATTGATGCAAGATATGCGGCATTATTTGCCGGAGTATTTGCACGAAGTTTATCGCACTAGCTGTCGCGGTGAAGACGATGTGCGGGTGCAAATTTGTCAAAGTTTTCAAAAGTCGATGTTTTGCGTGACGACGGCGACTATTTTGGGTCTAGCACCTCATTCAATGAAGACCTCCGATCCAGAGGAAAAAAAGGCTAATCGAGCTTATTTGGAAGGTTGGATGGATAGATTTGGGAATTCTCGCTTGGATTGGGCCAATCAGCCAACTAACCGGGCTTGTCAGTTGTTCCCAGAACGGTAGAAGGGCGACTGGTTTTGAGGGCGCAATGTCTCTAGGAGTTGCAACCATATTACCTGAAGAAAGCAATTGCTTTCTTTTGGAGGGCGAAAGCTCATCCGGGCTATCGAAATGATATCACGTCTTGTCAAATAGCCCTTATAAGGCAAGTAGTGAAAACTTCAGTCCTCAAACTTTTATGAGGACTGAAGTCCTCACTACCAAACAATTTTATAGTAGTCATTTTAGCGGACATAATATGACATGATAAACTGTTTGTTTTCGGGTCATTGTGATTGCTTTCATAAGAGATATATCCGCTAACGCTTAGACTGGTAATGACAGGATAAAGCACTTCTTATTTCCGAACTATCTAGATTCGGACTAGAAGACTCAGACCGTGAGAGTCCGTGCCACAAGTTCCCAGCAAACCATAAGTTTCTGCTAAATCTTTGACTAAAGCAGTCTGTATGGGACTGGGTTTCCAAGGATTGGGATTAGCGTAAGCATAGTAGGTTTCTACACCGTCGATGCCGAAACTGGCTGCTTCTGGGATTAGTTTATCTGCAGTCAATCGATACCTGCAAGGATGTGCGAGAACTGCTAAACCTCCTGCTTCATGAATAGCTTCAATTACCCTGGCTGCGGAATAACAATAAGTGCCTTCTGTACTTTTACCTCGTAGGTAGGGTTTGAGACTGGGATGTTGCGGATCGAAGGCGTAACCGAGAATGTGTACCTCGTTGTTGAGCAATTCGGCATTAATTTCAGCGCCTGTCCAGAGACTAGGTGCTTCGCTATTTTGGTCGGGATGGTTTAATTTCCAATTATCCAGCCAAATTTGAGCTTTAACGTAGCCTTGGGTGCTGTGGTGGTCGGTGATAGCTAAGCCTTTGAGACCTCCGGCTATGGCTTGTTCCATCAATTTCTCTGGCTGCAATCGCCCGTCGGAGTAGACTGTGTGCATATGAAAATTATAGGAACCCGGACAGCTATCGGCCTCAATTGTCTGAAAGACTTGTTTGAGTGCTGAGATATTCTGGGCTTCTGGTTTGAGACTAGAAGCGGGGGAGGTAGCGAAATTGACAGCCATAAACGTTATTATAGAAAAAACTAGCTTTGTTTAATATATCTAATAAATTGATATGTTGCACCTGTGGCAATAGTCGGCTGTAGGATTGAAACATCTGGCGGATTGTTGCGTTCGGCACAAGATATCAATTCACTCGCACATCTAGCACAATTCTCTATCCAGGATTTTATCGTCCGGTGGGGGCGGGTTTATGAGATTATTGATTTTAGGCCATTTATAGTTGGTAAAACTCGCCTCTACAGGTTTATTGAGAATCCCACAAGATATCAATTTACGCGCACTTATGGCATCATTCTTAACAACAGGCTTTCCGGCCTGTTCCACAAAGAGTAAATTTTCTTGTGGGAAGTAGGGGTTGGGCATCCTGCCCCCCCCTTAAAAGGTTTGTGGAAAATGCCACAAGATATCAATTCAATCACACTTTAAACCTGCATCTGCGGCTGTGGGAAATTCGTTCGGCACAAAGGTAACGCCATATATTGCTGTAGAACAGGGTACAATATGCGCTACTCGTTTAGGAGGGTTTTTCCGATTTCCAGTCTTCAAGTCAAACTCAATTATACCCGTGGCTCCTTCGGCTTTAAAGTTTGGATCTGCTAAGGTTTTTTGCATTCCTTCACGGCTGGGTTCCGGCTGCATTTCTAGGGCTTTAATCAGCGTCCGGGCGGCGTCGTAGGTTAAGGCCGATCGAGTATTCACCGGGCCTCCCCACAATTTTTCCGCGTTGACAGGAAATTTTTTGTCAAAGCTTGCTAGCGGATGCCAAAACAGGGATATTCCCAGTTTTTCAATAGACTTTAGCTGTTTTGCTACTTCTAGCGTTCTCGGCTCGTACAGAGTCCAGGGCCCGACAATCCAATTGCGATCGCCGTTAGCTTTAATCATTTCGATCGCATTTTCCAGGGAATTAGTGACTTGACCGTCGGGAATGAGAAGTAATGCTGTTTTTCCGGCTGTCTCAACTTTTTGGATGGCTGCTTCGGCGTTAAAATTATTTTTAGATAAGTCGTAATAATTACTTATTCTAAAAGTCGAGCCTCCTTTTGCTTCAAATTGCTTTTTGAATTCTTCCCACAAAGAAGCGCTGAATGGACTGTTGGGATTGTAAAATACTGCGACTTTTTTCTCACCAACCAAGAGCAGTTGATTTGCCAAAGATTCAGCTTCTATGCTAGTTGTCGGAGCCGTCCTAAAGAAAAATTTTCGAGGTTTTCGCGTCAGTTCTTCTGTGGTGCTTCCCGGAGAAATGGCGATTAGTTGATTTTGATTGTAAATATCGACTGTTTCCACAGTCATGTCGCTGGTGTAGTGTCCGATGACTGCTAAAATATCGGGCTGGGCGACCAGTGAATTAGCCCTCTGAACGGCGTAGGGTTTGAGATTTCCGTCATCAGCAATGATGACTTTGAGACCTTTTTTTCTAATAGCTTTTGGTTGGAGAAATCCTTGACCGGGAAAATCTTTATTGCTGCTGTCATTGGGTTGGATGAGACCTAAATTAACTTCTGTTTGTGCTTGAGCAATGCCGCGCAGCAGTTCTTCGGCTAAATTTGCGTTGAGGATGCTGCCGTCCAGATTTCTGCGGATGGGAACAACAATTGCGATCGTGTAATATTCTGCATTTATTGCCTTCAGCAGGGCATTGTTGATGTAAATTAAAGTTTCTGGATCTCTGCGGTCTTCCCGCCAGGACTGTTTGAGCAATTTTAAAGCTTCGGGATAATTTGAGTCGCCAAACTCATTGATTCCTCTTTGTTTTGACCACAGGGCGGAGGTTTGCACTAGGAGTTTTTCGCCGGAACTTACACCATCTGCGGAGGGTGTAGCCAGCATTGGTTGCGGGGAAATTCTGGGGATTAGCGGGGAAATTCTGGGGATTAAAAGTACGATCGCCCCAAAAGCCGCAATTCCCGCAAAGCCGAACAGCAGCCAGCGAAACCGCGATCGCAACTTCCGCGAAGTTTTGCGTAACTCGGGCCGTGCGACGATCGACAAATCTAAGTCTTGTAAAACTTCATGCACAGATTGGTAGCGGTCTTGAAAGTGGAAACGCACCATCTTGGTTAAAATATTTTTGAGCTTGTCGCTAACAGGTTCAGATATTAAATAATCCCAGACAATTTCACCAGTTTCGGGGTCTTGCGGCAGATAGGTGGGACGCCGCCCGGTGAGGGCTTGAATCGCGATGATTCCTACTGCATAAATATCATTGTAGGGTTGCGGGAGAGACCGTGTATCGTGTTGTTCAGCAGGCATATAACCCCTGGTGCCGATCGCCTGCGAGCTGAATATTTCACCAGTAGAGTTAGAGGTAAAAGTGCCTATTTCTTTGACCGCCCCAAAATCAATTAAAACAATTTTTTTATCTGTTTTGCGCCGAATTAAGTTAGAAGGTGTAATATCGCGGTGAATAATATTTTCTTGGTGGACGGACTTTAATATTTCCAGAACTTCCCGCAAAAAAGCAACGGTTTTTTTCTCATTCCACCGATCACCCGCAGTGAGTTCTTGACTAAGCCGATGTCCTTTAACGTATTCTTGCACTAAGTAAAAATAATCGTTTTCTTCAAAGCTATCGAATAATTCGGGAATGCGCGAGTTGTTGCCGAGACGGCGCAAAGCGCTAGCCTCCCTTTCAAATCGGTTCCTTGCCCTCTCCAAGACGCGCGGATCGTTCGATGGGGGAAAAGGAATTTCCTTAACAACGCACAGAGGATTATTAGGTTGGTTTATTTGTACAGCCGTGTAGGTTCTAGCAAACCCTCCCTCTCCCAACAAAGCGAGAATTTCGTACCTTTCATGCAGGATATGCCCTAAGTTGACACACATAAATTTTCCAACACCTCTTGACAGGCTGCGGCTTTTAATGTTGATTATAAGGACTTAAACCAAAAATTAGTCCCTTTTATGGTAAAATCCATTGTAGTGTAGTTGGCGCTTCCACGTCGAAAAACTCTCATAAAGGAAACAGCTCCCACCGCCATGCCCCCATGCTTGGATAAATGGTGTCGTCGCGAGAGACGATGTTTTTACCCACAAATCCCAAAAAACGGGGTTCACCCTCATCATAGATAACTCAGGTAAGGGCGAAAAAGTGGCTCTTTAACTGCAAGAGTTGGCAGACAATATATGGCGTGAAATCGCCCAAACTGATAACTGGGTAGTCTTAGTAACTACACATTTATATGAGGGAGTAAAAAGTCTGTCATTAGATGTAAGCTTTTAAGCATTTAAACTATGAGCAGAGCTTTACATTTTAAAGTTAAGACTGTTAATACCGCCGCAGTTGGTAGCAGTGCTAGGAAAAATTATCCCGGTAATTTTAAGCGGCGTCTGAAAGAACGATTGGCTCCTTCTAATGATTTTAAACTCGAACGTTTTGGCTTTATTTGATATCATTACGGCGCAGCCGGAATTGATATCAAATCCGCGCTTCATCGTCGGGCGTAACGTCGAATCAACCTGCCAACCAATAATTCACGTAATTTTCATTCTTTTGACTCACCGTCAACAGTCAAGAGTCAACAGTCAACAATCATTCCGGTGCAACCGGAATCGATATGATTCCTCTACAAAGCCAATAAAAGAGCGGTGTAAATTCCAGCACCAAGAGCAAATGCCCAAAACCGACTTTCTCGTTCTTCGGGCAATTCTTCTTTGAGGACGTTGAGAACAATTCCTCCGGCTAAAAAAGCAAATAAAACTGCGATCGCAGTTTTTCCAATTTCCGTAGCGCTACCCAACACCCACCCCACAATAATAGCTGCTGCTAGTATCCAGCGCCCGATGCGGTCATAAATATGCTTGTGGTGTTCCCGCAAACCAGAGTCGTTCACTGCAAAGTGCAGTGCCATTGCACAAGAAAACAACAGCAGATTGGTAATGCCCGGTTGTTCCCGATGCACCAGCAGATAGCCAATCAGAGCGTTGTAAATTGAAAAAGAGGCAATGTGCAACCAAAAAACACCAAGACTGGTCACATCCTCTTCGCCACGCTGACGAGATAAATTTGCCATTTGCTCCAGGCCGTAAAATACAGTCAATCCTAACAAAGCTATTAAATAAACGTGGTGTTCTAGATAGGAAATAACTCCTGCTTCTACTTGCTCTAATACCGCTTGGTGCAGATTTAATTCCGGTAAAATATGCACAAAAACATAAGCTACCGAAACCCCACTTGCTGCTGAAAGCCAGCCACTGCGAGGAATAAGAGCAAACCGCAACTTGCCGGAAAATAAATGGGTCAGCGCTAAACCAATGGCACTCAACGCGGTTAAAGCTAAAGTATTAGGAGCCGATCGTAAAGCTGCTGTTATTACCATAATTCTGCTCAACCAAATTAATCCTATCCTAAAGCTTTAATGACTTGGCGATACCGCTCTTGCACATCTTTCTTGTCTTGCTCCTGAGAGATTTGTTCGCGGCTACTATTTAAAATCATCTCCGCGTGACGGCGTAAAGCTTCTCGTTGTTTGGAATTGTGGGTGTAAGTGGCGATGCAAGCTATAGCTTCCAATAAGCGAATTGTTACCGCCACATCTGATTTACTGTACTGGCGAAGTTGGTTAAAGGCAGCATCGACTAACCCTTCAAACGTCACTCCTTCAACAATGACGCGCAAATTCTGTTCATCGTCGTAGCGATACGGCGAGGGAAAATCCCTTTGAGCGAGGCGGGATAATCCGGCGCTGAGTCGATCGATACACCGAATCGCAGTAAACGGATCGTTGACAGCAGGAGAAATCGCACGCAAGGCAATTTCAACTAATTGATCGATTGGAAATTCTACATCTTGATATTCAGTCCGTTCTTTGCCCAGAATAAAAGCATCGTTAATCTGTTGGTTCAAGCTTTGATTCACCTGTTTTTCCGGGAAAACCCTCGCTAAATCGCTGCCATTGACGATAAACTTTCCCGGTCGAGTTGTAAGACGTACAAGCAGATTGTAATGACGGGAAATTTTCATTAATTCGTCGTCATCGATTGCTTGTAAATAACCCTCGCCAGTCGCTTTGATTGAACTTGCTTCCGAGTCAAAATTTGCAGGAATTTCTACCATCTGTCGCGAGTTGTTCGCCTTACCTTCTCCAATTTTTTGGGGAAACAGACGCTCTAGAGCTTTGTCTAAATCCCCACTAACCTGAGTAATTACATGGGACGCTTGAATAATGGTTGATGCGTGATGGATAAAGTAAATCAGTACGCCGATACTGGCAATTGCCAATCCGGTACCAACTGTAACCGAGAGTTGGGGTACAAAGAGACTGTATCCTTCTCCTTCTCCATGAATGGTTCGCAGTACGAGTAAACAGTAAATAAACGTGCCAATGAAAGTGCCAAGCACGATTTGATTGCCCGTATCCTGCATAAAATTACGCAGCAATCGGGGACCAAAATTTGAACTCGCCAACTGAAGCGCCACAATAGTAATGGAAAAAGCTGTAGCAACAACGCTGACCATTGAACTGGCAACCGATGAAAGAACCGATCGCGCACCATCGGCTCCACCCGTGTAAATCCACCTCCAGTTTGGTGTATTACCCGTGCGGTCAAGTGTCAGCATTGCGATCGCTAAAATCATCGACGCCACCGCCATCAACGTTGGGATAAACCAGTAGCTAGAGTGCAGCGAGTCCCAAAGTTTGCTTAACTTGACATTTTTCATGAGTTGGGGTGGGGTGAAGATTATCGGTTGCCGTTGCCGTCTTGTTGCGATCGCTGTTCAATTAGTTGTCGCAGAGAACCGCTGATGCTGCGGGGTTTGGGAACTTCGCCATTACCAGCGGGCCATCCTTCCCGTTGACGTTTGCGATCGCCATCCGTCTCTTCGGTTTGGTCGTGAAACAAAATTTGCTGCGTAGGAAAGGGCAAGTCGATGCCATTGGCAGTCAGCTTTTCCTTAATCGCAGAAAGTACCTTGTCCCGCGATCGCAGATCGTCCATTCGTCGTGGCGGAGCAATCCACCATCGAGCGCGGATATTGACGCTACTTCCTGCAAGTTCCATCAGCAGCACGTCAGGAGAAGGGTCATTCAAAACCTCATCCACACTCTGCATGGCTTCCATCATTAACTGCTTGGCTCGGTGAATATCATCGCCGTAGCCGATACCAACGTCGTATTCCATCCGGCGTTTATCAAAGGCGGTATTCACAGTAACAGAATTAATGAACAATTCCGCATTGGGAACTACAATCCGGCGACCATCATAGGTTCGGATTGTTGTAGCGCGAGTTTCAATATTTTCTACGGTTCCCTCAAAGTTTTTAAACACAATCTGGTCATCGATTTGGAACGGTTCCGTCAAAAGAATTAGGATACCAGCTAGGAAGTTTTGTAAGATATCGCGAAAGGCAAAACCAATCGCTACCCCGCTAATTCCCAGCAGTTGCACCAAATCGCCTGCTTTAAATGTGGGAATTATAATCGACAAGGCAATAAACAGACCAACCAGAACAGTAATACCCTGCGCTAACCTTCCCAACACCAGTCCCAAATTCCGGGATTGGCGGTGGTTGCGGGTAAGCCGCCTGACCGCTCTCTTAATTGACCTCCCAACAAAGAAAAAGATTCCGAAAACAACTAACGCTAGTATCATATTAGGCAGCAGGACAATGAAGCCATTGATCATGCTCTCAATCTTGTCCCAGACTCCGGATATTTCTGCTGTCATACAACTTCCTCTTGCATCAGTCGTTATTGATAGTGTTAAAATTCGCCCTGTCAAACTCTATCTTAAGGCTGTAGATTACTGTAAATATTGGGGATAGTGCGTTACGCAGAAAGCTAACACACCAACAATTTTTTTCAAGTGGATATCGAAGCCACATCTTGACCGTTGAGTTTTTCTGCGATCGCATCCAGCACCCTCTGTTCTGCTTCGGAAACCTCTCCGCTACTTTCGGCAATGCGACGGCATTGAGCTAATAGCGGTACTGCAAAGTCCGGGTTAAGTTGCTCTAACAATGCACCCAATGGTTGAGGGGACTTGATGTTAGCAGCAATCCTTTTGAGAGAATCGGCATTTAATTGCAATGCCTTCAATTCTGGCAGAATATCTTCCCAGTTTTTGTTGGGATAACTAGCCAAAATCATGTGAACCATAATTTGATCCATGCCCGCTTGCTGCGCGATCGCAACATCGAGATATTTCTCGCTTTGTTGCTGAATCGCTTGCAGCGTTTCGGTTCCAGGTTCTTCAGTATCTTCCCTCAGTTTGGCTTCGTAAAACTGGCGCGCCGCATATCCCAGCGCGTACAGCATCGTAGCATTCGTACTCGCACCAATCATCGCGCCAGCCAGCGGTACGTTGCGTAAAAAGCCCAAACCAGCTCTCATTGCGTTGCTACCGCCTAGTGCTAACCCAAAAATTGCCAAAACCTCGCCTTTTCGGGCTGGCTGTTGCAAATCCATCCCATAAGCGGCGGCAATTTCATAAACCATTTCGGTTTGAATTGCAGTAGTCGCGGCTAAATCGATCGCCAGCAGTGCAGCCGCGACACCAGGTAAAATGCTGCTAGCAAATCCCACACCACCGGCGTGGATCGCTTTTTCTACCATAATGCGATGGGCAATTTCGCTGGGATCTTCATTGGGATACTTTTGTTGGAGTTCCTTGACTTGAGCTTCGGCTTTGGCTAAGTCGATGCGATCGCTGACCCCAACTAACCAATCAAGCCTGAGTACCCCTGCCACTTGTTTAACAAAGGGAAGATTGCCAACATAAGTTACCGCATCTCCGGTTCCTTGCGTCGCTTGTCCAATCAATCGATAAGTTTGTTTAGCAGCAGCTTCCCCCAGATTAAATGCTGTGTCAACAACCGCTTTGCCTGTATTCAGTGCAGATTCTGTTGTCTCGGCAATGAAATTTAACAAACCAGGTTTTTGCTGTGAATTAGTTTCTTTTTTTGGGCTTGATTGGTGATCCATCACTGTTTTTTCAATTAACTACAATACGCCAGGTTTTCTGCTTGGACGTAGCCTCTCAGAGGCACTGTAATCGGCACCCAACCATCCGTTCCTACACTTTCAATCGTCACTCTTCGTCCATTCGCGACGACTCCAACGCTTTCCCCATCAGTGGAAGGCGCTTGATGCACATTAATTCCGGTTTGGGTTGCAACTTGGCGGCAGTTAGTAGGAGGCGGGGGAGTTGCGACTTCACACGCTCCGAGAAAACCACCATATACGTAACCTTGTATGGGGGCTGTAATTGGTATCCAGCCATTCTCACCCAGACTTTGAATCGTCACATTTCGCGCGGAATTTATGATGCCAATCGCTTCGCTGTTAGCCGTTGGTTGTCGCCGAACATTAAGACCATTCCTCGCAATAACCTGGCGACAGCTATCCGGTACTTGCGCTAGTAAAGATTCACCTTGAATCTGTGTTTTATTTGTATCAGCGGCGAACGAGGGAGCAACTAAAACCGTTGCCGTTAACAAGATCGAACTTGTTAACCTTGTATATTTTTGCCAAATCCTCTGCTCTTGCATCGCTTTATCTCCTTTTAAATCTCTATGCCAAAACCTTAGAAAAGGTTTTTAGCTCGTTCATCTTCTCCAAGAAAGGATGAATCATCATCACAGTGGTATAAAATCATTCGACTCGCTGCTGTGCTTGTTGAATTTTCTGGTTTTATCATCGCTAATCAAGCATAAACGCGAGGTTTGCGAGCACCAACAGCACCACCACTCATTGCCGCTGCCAAACCCAGCAAAGAGCCAACTAGAAATGACCAAGCAGCTTTAGCTGTATTACCAGCTATATCGCGAACTTGATTTGAATCTACATTCGGCGCTTGATTCGGTATATTAACGCCGCCCTGTTGTTGTACTTGATTGGCAATTTCTCCAGCATTAGCAGCGGCAGCGCCAACAGCACCCGATATCCCGCTTGCTAATAACCAAGAACTAAGTGTTAATGTAGCTCCCCAAAGAATTGCTGCATTCAAAAGTGCTGTTTTCTTAGTCATTGGGCCGCAGCTTTGAGCCATCACCCAACCGCCTAAAAATAGGGAAATCAGCAAACTGATAATCGACCAAATTACGACCCCAAAACCAACGGAACCTGCATCCGCCCCTGTTGCACCGGCGCTTAATCCGATCGCCATTGCCAAAGCGCTTAAAATTAGTTGAGTACCCAGAGCGATCGCAATTCCTGCCAAAATTGGCCCCCACCTCACTTGGTCGTGGTAATCCACCAGCGGATTGACGATTGTAGGATCAGTGAGTTCACTGCCCGATCGATCTGGATTAGTCATAAAAGATTAACTCCTGCGTTACGTTGTTACTTGTTTTCCGTTGCTTGTAGTTTAATTTTACTTAATAAGTATTACTAGAATATCTACCGAGGGGCATAATATTTTCTTATTTGATGATTTTAACGATCAAAAGTAGTAATTTCGCTCATAAATCGAAATCTCATTCAGAAAAAACTCCAGCAGCTAGTTAGATATGTCCTTATTTTTGTACGCTCTCGCGTAGTTGAGGTGATAATAAAACCTGAGAAATCCTTGTGAGAGCTTTTGGCCTAAAGGTTGTAGGTTGGCTCAACCCAACCTACGAATGATTAGATAAATTTATCATGTTCAGTACGGGAGCGCTAAATTCATCTACCTAAAGACAGAAAAATCTCAACAAATATTGCCATCTTGGTGATTTTCAATTTGCTGAATCCTTCATAAGAAGGAAGTATTAGAACTGATATCTATCTAAAGTAGGTGCAAAGCTGGATGTAGATACTACAGGAAACAACGTCGAGCAAGATACGGTTGAGGCAACAGACACAGTACGTCGCCAATAGTTAGATATAAAAACAGAATGGGAATCGGATATAAAAAAACGTAATCCGCTTTAACTCAGCCAAATAGTCTCGTTAAAAATGTAAAAATCAGGAGGAGATTTATCATGTCTAATCGCAGGCCTTTACCGTCAATCAGCGTAGCCTTTTTAGCTTTAGCCGTTAGTGTCAGTGGCACTGGTTTTGTGCTAAGTTCCCAGCAAGTTGCTGCTCAACAAGCTAAATCAAAATTTCCTGATGTACCGCAGAATTACTGGGCGCGTCCGTTTATTCAGTCCTTAGCTGAAAAAGACATTGTTACCGGATATGTAAACGGAACTTTTAGACCAAACCAGGCGGTGGATCGGGATGAATTTTCGGCGATGATCCGCCAAGCTTTTAATCGAGCCAGCATTAGAAAGATACCGAGTGGAAGTTACTTTAAGGATGTGCCTAAAAACTACTGGGCAGAAACTCCGATTCAAGAAGCTTATGAAGCGGGATTTATGAATGATTTTCCCGGAAATGAGTTTCGTCCGAAGCAGCCCTTGACTAAGGCACAAGCATTAGTAGTGTTAATGAGGGGTTTAAATATGGATTACAATCCCCCTGTTGTCAAAACCGATCGAGCTGCTGCAACTCCAGCAACGCAAACTCCAGTAAATAAACGTCGAATTGCTAGGAACCGTTTGGCATTTCCCCTCGCAGCGACTGTTTTGATGCAGCCGTTATTACCTGTAGTGGCAAAGCTGCAGCCTGCGGTGGCGCCCGCATCTAAACCGGCTAAGGCTGTTCCACCAACAACGACAAAAGCTGCAACTGCGCCTGCTAAAAATTCGGCATTAGATTTTCTCAATTCGTACTATAAAGATGCCGAGAAACTTCCTAAATATGCGGTTGAGCCAGTGGCAGCAGCGACAAAGGCAAAGATAGTGGTCAACTATCCAGATCCCAGAGTTCTTAATCCGAATGAGTTGCTCAGTCGGGGTAGTGCTACTGCCCTAATTCATCAAGCATTGGTCAATCAAGGTCAGATAGAACCGCTTCCAGACAAGGATAGTGCTAAGTACATTCCTACGAGCCCACGTCGCTAGTTCTCGCATCAACATTAACTTTTTTATCCCTGGATTCGATTGACTCGAAACCAGCGATAGCCGTAGGCTTCTAAGGGAATAGAGGGCGAGTCGGCATCGAGAGATTCATACAGCCGATCGCCAAATAAATCGCACAGATGGCTGTATTCGTTAGATTTGAGCGTAGCGGTACAAGGTTTGTCGGCTAGATTGTGGACAGCAATCACCGTCCTGCCTTGCCAGTCGCAGCAGTGGGCTAACACCGAGGGAGAGTCGGTTTCGAGAATGTGCCACTTGCCCCTACCCAACTCAGGACATTGCTTGCGGATGCTGATTGCACGTTCCATCCAGTTAATTAATGAGGCAGGATCGCGCTGCGCTGCGACGACATTGACTTGTTTGTAACCGTATTCTCCGTTGGCGATCGCAGGTCGGGCCAGGGCATCACTTGCAGCCGTCGAGAAGCCACCATTCGCTGCATCTGACCATTGCATCACCGTGCGAACGCTGTCTCGACCTTCCAGCGAAAGGTCATCCCCCATGCCAATTTCTTCGCCATAGCGCAGCATGGGTGTACCAGGCAGGGTGAAAAGCAAACTGTAGACCAGTTCAACCCGGCGACGATCGCCTCCCATCATCGGTGGTAAGCGACGACGAATCCCGCGCCCGAAAATTTGCATCGTTTCATCAGGGGCAAACGCTGCAAAAATTTCCTCTCGTTCCGATGAAGTAATGCGGTCTAGCGTCAGTTCATCATGATGGCGCACAAAATTAAGCCACTGACAAATATCAGGAATATCCGGTAAGGTTTTTAGTCCCTCGCGCAATGCGGTGGATTCTTGACGCGCCAGGGCCAAAAACAGATGCTGGTTCAGCAAAAAGTTGAACAGGATGTGCATTCTGTCGCCCTTAGCAAAGTAGATAGAAATTTGCTCGCGATCGACATTTGCTTCGGCCAGCAACACTGCATCACCCTGACGCGATGACACAAACTCTCTCATTTCTTCCAAGAAACCTCGCAGCTTTTCGGGATCCGCACCTTCGATGCCAATTCCTTTAATTAAAAAGGGAACAGCATCAATGCGAAATCCAGACACGCCCAGTTCTAGCCAGAAACCCATAATTTTGCAGATTTCTTCTCGTACCGCCGGATTGCCAATATTCAAATCTGGCTGTTCTTTATAAAAGTGATGCAAATAGTAAGCGTTTGCTTGTTCGTCGTACTCCCAAATACTGTCCTCGGCATCGGGAAACACCAGCAACTCTGGATCAGTTTGGGGTGGATTTTCTGACCACACGTAGTAATTGCGATACTTGGAGTTTTTATCGCTTTTGGATGCAACAAACCAAGGATGCTGATTGGACGTATGATTTACTACCAGATCGATCAGCACGCGAATTCCTCGTTCCCTTGCTTGGTGCATGAACTCGACAAAATCTCCCAGGGTTCCCAGTCTCGGATCAATGTTGTAGTAATCCATCACGTCATAACCATTGTCCCGGTTAGGGGAAGGATAAAACGGCAGCAACCACAAACAAGTAATTCCTAACGCGGATAAATAGTCTAGGCGGTTGATCAGTCCCTGAAAGTCGCCGACACCATCGCCGTCAGAGTCCATGAATGTTTCAACATCAAGGGAGTAGACAATTGCGTTTTTATACCAGAGGTCTTTCATTGCAGTAAATTTCCTCATAGAGAAACTGTGTAACTTGGCTGTGTTCAGAAATCAGGTCACAGGGCTATTTAGGAAGCTGAATGCCACTGGTATAGCTCATTTTTCGGAATAGGAGCCTAAGTCCTGTTTGTCCCAATTAAAAATACATCTCTCAATATAAAGGTAGATGAAATATCTATCAAGATAATAAATAAATTACGTTTTTTCAATTAAAAAACGGTCGATCCGGCTGACTACCATTAGCAGGAGCGATCGCTACCAATTTCCGATTCGATGTTCATCCAAATAGCCGAGTTGTTTAGCTTGTAGCTGCACTGCCTTCGCTCTCTTTCGCCAAGACAGTGCAGCAGCATAAACATTAGTTAAATCGGTCAGCCTTTGTCAGTCCTGACGACATAGGAGCTGTGTTTCCCTTTAGCGATCGCCAATGCTGCCAATTACTCTTCTACCCAATTGAGTAATCCAAGAGAAGTAACAGCTCCAAAAAAGTGAGCGCCAATCAGATTGACGTTTGCCATCGTCACAAAAATATCTAGGGAACGAATCACATTTTCTGGCGAATAAGCTGTCATCGCTTGGGGCTGACTAAGAGTTTTTGCGAGGACTAAAGCAACTGTTTCTTCAGAAGCAACAAAGGCGATTAATACCCCCACCAAACTAGAAACTAATCCAATCCGTAAGGTGTGAGTAATATGTTCTTTGCTGGGATATACCTGGGAATTTTCGGCGTGCAAAAGTCTGCCTAACAGCCTATAGCGAAAATCCCAAAATATTCTAAAGCACAGCAATAAAAGACCAACAACCGCTAAAAATACCCCGAAACCAATACCTGCATTATTGGTTTGGTCGCTCATGTTGCGACCCAACATAGCAAATAATAAAACAATGCCGGAAACAGCACCCAAGAATAACTGTATCCAGAAGCTAAATCTACTAAACAAGCGAAAAGTTGCGACGAATTCGCTTTGGGTCAGCGGTTGCGGCAAGGATTCTGGTTGATTCATTATATACACCTTATTGCTGAATTGAGCATCAAAATAAACTAGGTAAGAAATAGGTTCTGCTTGTCTTCCTGTCGCAAGCGATCGCCTTGTGGTTAGCTATTAGAGTTTTCCTGAAAAGTCAGTTAAGGGCAAGCAGGATGCCTGATGTGTGGGAACCGAATCAGGCAATTTCCGGTAAATAAAAGGTTGAACTCAACACAGCAACTGTCGTTGTGGTTGATTTGATTTTCCTAAAATCCTCCCGTTCTGAACAATCAACTTCTTGCGACAATGGGAATTTAGAGTCTCAAAAATCGAATTAGGCAAAACGTCTCTTGTTTCTGTTCACCATTTCAAAATCTTGCTTCTATCTCTATTTAATCTAACTAGCCCAACCTTGCCATCTGTCGGAGGCAATAAGAAAATATCTATCTGATGAAAGATGTTTGAAGAAAAAATGATGAATTTGCGAGTTAAGTGCGATCGCTCGGACTATTGACGATAGATGCTTGATTCCCAACAGCCGCACTGGGGCCCATCCATTCTTGCAACGTCCATAAGCTAGTTAGGGCAGCTATCGCAGCTCCCAAACTATCCATAATCAAATCAATAATCGTATCATCCAGGCTCTCAATCACTTCGGTTGAGAGAACAATACCAGCAGTCCACTCGGCAACTTCCCACAAAGCACCAATCGCAATCCCAAAACTGGTTATTGTTAGCAAGTACAGCAGTTTGTGGTTGCTAAAAATAGTCAGCATTGAACTGTATGCTAAAAAACTCAATGCTAAAGTCACGGCAAAAGTCGTGAAAGCATGAACAATTTCATCATAAAGTCCCGGTTGGTAAAACAGTCCCCAAACCCAGCCTCCGGCGTTGAGTAAGGCAGCAAGCACAAACAGGAAATCAAAAAGCGTTGGCAAGTGAGTGTCCATCACCACAAACGCCAGGGATGCTACTAAGAATAAGGCTAACCCCAAGGCATTTTGCCATTTTCCCTGACTCAGAGCAGCTATTACTGCTATTGTTAATAACGCCTGTCCTACCCAACCTGCAACTCGATAGCCACGCCAGTTTGTAGTCATCATCACTCTCCTTCTATCTTAAGCTCACACATCCCCGACTTCTTAGATAAATCGGGTTTTTCCATGCCCTTTATGTGGTTTATTTGAATTCATTTTCTAGAGGTCTTCTTGAGCAACTTGGGCATGGTTTAAGGCAGCGACTAAGGTAACTCCGCCTAAAATATTACCAATTAGGGTAGGTATCATGAATTTGCCAAAATATTCTTGCCAGGAAACAGCTTTAATTGCCACTGCATAGAAAACTTCCACCGATCCGGCAATAATATGAGGAAATTCACCTAGCCCAACCAGGGAAGTGATGATAACAATTACCCACAGTTGGGAAGACTCAGCGGCGGGGAGAAGCCAGACCATTAAAGCAATTAACCAACCAGCAAAGATTGCCCGCAATAAAGTTATCCCAAATCCTCCCTTGATAACTCTTAAACCTATTTCGCCAAACGCTGTTTGAATTTCAGGCGGGAAGACTCCAACCTGTGCAACTATTGAGGCAAATATGAATGCACCTAACAAATTGCTGGCTAACACGATTCCCCATAATCGCAGCACTCGCATAAAAACTTTGCGTCTGCGATCGCTTAACAAAGGCAGAATGACAGTCAGGGTATTTTCAGTGAACAATTGCTGACGCCCCATCACCACAATGACAAAGCCGATACTGTACCCAAGGCTGACAATGATGGAACTCCAAGATTGCTGGGGTAAATTTGCTTGGAGTACACCTTGAGCCACCAGGGAAAATCCCATAGATAGTCCTGCGGCTAATCCAGACCAAGCTAGGGCTGAAACTGGACGCAACAACTCACTTTCACCCTCAATCCTAATCGTTTCGTGAATGATTAAGGCAGTGGGACGGATGCGCTCGATGATCTCTTCACGATCGCGATCGCTTAGTTCCAACTTTTGTTGACCCAGCAATTCTATTGCTTCGCTTGCTCGATCGCCTTTTTGTGTCATCTCGCTCTTGTTAAATTATATGAACTTCGTAGTTCTCAGGATACAAACTAAACAATAGCGACGCGCCTAACCTGAGAATGAGCTTTGGGTTTGTCTAAAAAGTGTCTGTAGAGAAAAAATAGTTGTGCAACATCTATCTTAAGTTTGGTGATTTTAAAATTGAATGTAAAAGCAATATATCTTAAGTAAGATATTTGGCTATTTGCTTTAATTTTGCACAATCTTTGCCATACAGAGGTGTAGGGTGAAAATGTAAGAGTGGCAGTCTTAGGAGGTATCTTTGTACAAAATTAATTCCTTGAGTACAAGAAAAGCTGACCAATTCAAAAATTAAACCACGAACGCGATTGTGGATGATTCTAGCTGGTTCGCTCGCTGTAATTGGGAAGGAAAAGTCCTCTCTCAAACTTGAGAACCTAGTCAAGCCTGAGTGCGATCGCATTCGTGGTGGAAATTGCCGTTTTTTTGGGACTAGCAGCAGTTTTTTTGGCTTGGCGCGTACCCTCATTTGCAATTGGCCAATACCTGCTGTGAGTTTTACGTTGGCAGAATATCATGCAAGTGGCTCCGGCATTCACTTCAATCTGCGGGATTTTGGGGTCTATAAAGATAGTACCGCACAAGATTGGAGTCAGGAAATAGAAATTAGCCAAAGTCAGCGGCTGATGAATTTGGCTTCAGCAGAATACAGTGAGGATTCGGAATTGATGCGAGCGCTCACTCTCGCTGGAGAAAGTTTAGCCAAAAAAATATCCCTGCTAGAGTTAAGTGTTGGTGAATAGAGAGGCTTTTGTTGTGAGTTTAGGAAAGTGGATCGGTTTTTTGGCTTTGGTAACCTCGCTCTATATTTTGTGGACAATTAGAACGATTGTTTTACTGTTTTTTACCGCCGTAATTTTAGCGATCGCTCTCAACCGTTTAGTGCGAAGATTGCAGCAGTCGGGTGCGAAGCGGGGAGTGGCGATCGCCTTAGCCGCTGCGATTCTAGTCACAGCGAGCGCTGTCTTGGTAACTCTCATCGTAACGCGCCTGAGCAATCAATTTCAAGAGTTGTCCCAACTCGTCCCGCTAGGAATAGAAAAACTGCGAGTTTGGTTCTATTGGTTGCAAGCAAGATTACCGGGACAAATTTTTGATAACCTTCCCAGTATTGACGATTTAACCCAAGAAATTAAAACGCTCTTTCGGTGGACAACTTCGCATATTTATCAGTTGTTTTCCAACTATCTAAGCTTGATTCTTAATACCTTATTAATTACCGTTTTGACAATTATGCTTCTGGTAAATCCGATGCCATACCGGCACGCAATTATCAGCCTTTTTCCGGCTTTTTACCGTCAGCGAGCCGATGAAATTCTCTCAAAATGCGAAGAGGGTTTAATGGGTTGGTTGGCCGGCGTTGCATTAAGCATGAGTTTTATTGGTATTACTAGCATTATTGGTTTGTTTGTTTTGCAAGTTCCACTGCCTTTTGTGAACGGGCTTCTGGCATTCATATTAGCCTTAATTCCCTATATGGGCGCAATGTTAAGCGTAATTCCACCGCTGCTGCTGGCTTTATTAGATTCGCCTGCAAAAGCAGGCGCGGTGTTGTTGCTTTATTTCCTAATTCAACAAATTGAAGGCAACTTGATCACACCTATCATTATGGAAAAGCAGGTATCTCTGCTTCCCGCTTACACCTTAGCTCTCGTGACAGTATTCGGATTTTTCTTTGGTTTTTTGGGATTATTTTTAGCCCTACCAATTCTAATTGTTATTCAAATTTGGGTTAAAGAAGTTTTAATCAAAGATATACTAGACCCCTGGCAGACTGCTCCATCAGGGAAGCCATTGGATAACCCATAAAGCTATATTTGTCAAGCCCACTTAATGTGAAGTTTATCAATCCATCAATTGATGAGACTCCCGCTCAAGACAGATGACAAAAATCTCTAAACAAGCAAATAATTTAATTAATAGATAATAACATAAATTATTTGTTTAAGAACTCAGTTAACTGGAAAAGAATTCACCATCTACCTATGCCAGCAGTCGCTAACAACTAAAGTATAAAAATATGAAACCGGACAACTCACCCACCGACAGCATTAAAGACTCAATTGGACAGGCAGCTTCTCATCCCTGGTTTGAGCGACTGGCAAGATTGGGATATGCTTCCAAAGGCTTAGTTTACTTTATTGTCGGTTTTTTAGCAGCACAAGCAGTCTTTAGTACGGGTGGCAGGACAACCGATACTAGCGGTGCATTATCAGAAATTGTTAACCAACCTTTCGGTAAATTTCTGCTATTTCTTGTAACGATTGGCATTATTGGTTATGCCCTTTGGCGTATCGTTCAGACAATTCTCGACCCAGAACACCAAGGACAGAAAATGGATGCCAAGCGAATTGCCCAACGCATTGGCTACGCCTTAAGTGCTTTAGGTTACGCAGGTTTGGCTTTAACGGCTGTAAAACTGATAATGGGTTCGGGCGGTGGTAATAGCGATACAACCGAAGATTTGACCGCCCAAATTTTAGCGCAACCGTTTGGACAATGGCTGGTAGGATTGGCAGGCTCAATGGTAATTGGTGTAGGTTTTTCTTATTTCTACGAAGCATATAAAGCCAAATTTCGCCGCCATTTCAAGCTAGATGAAATGAGCCAAACCGAGCAAACTTGGGCGACACGGTTGGGTCGATGCGGAATTGCTGCCCGTGGAGTTGTTTTCGTTATAATCGGTTTTTTCTTAATTCAAGCAGCAAGGCTATCGGATGCCAGTCAAACGAAAGGATTGGGCGAGGTGTTGGGAGTTCTGGCACAACAGCCTTTTAGTCCAGTGATTTTGGCTCTAGTACCTTTGGGTTTAATTGCCTATGGCATCTACTCGGTAATTGAAGCTCGCTATCGGCGAATTTTCCGCTCATAAGCTTGCCCGTTATGCAGAAAGTTATGAATTTTGAGTACAAGATTTTTTTTACTTATCTAACTCAAAACTCATAACTTTTACAAGGCGTTTTGATAAAGTCACCTACTTTTAAGTCGGGAGATTTTAACTCAAAACTCAGGGCGGGCACGGAAGCACCGCCCCTACTCAACTCAAAACTCCTAAAAACTTATGGCAAAAATTGGTTATCATGCTTCCCATGAACAGTTTAAGCCCAGCGAACTGCTGAAATATGTCCAAATGGCCGAACAAGCTGGCTTTACCCATGCCCTTTCTTCCGATCACTTTCATCCTTGGAGTGAAGCGCAAGGACAAAGTGGTTTTGCTTGGTCTTGGTTGGGTGCAGCAATGCAAGCAACGCCGAGGCTTTCCTATCGGGTTGTTTGCGCTCCCGGACAGCGGTATCATCCGGCTATTATTGCCCAAGCTGCGGCAACTTTAGCAGAAATGTTTCCAAATCGTTTTTGGCTCACGGTTGGCAGCGGTCAAGCGTTGAACGAACATATTACTGGGGATAAGTGGCCTACTAAGAGCGATCGCAACGCGCGCCTCAAAGAATGTGTCGATATTATCCGCGCCCTTTGGGCAGGAGAAACCGTTACCCATCGCGGTTTAGTGTGTGTAGAAGATGCAAAACTCTATACCCGCCCGGAAATTCTCCCATTAATTATCGGCGCGGCAGTTACCCCAGAAACCGCAGAATGGTTGGGCAGTTGGGCAGATGGATTGATTACTACTTCTCGCCCACCTGAAAAGTTAAAAAAAGTCGTCGATGCGTTTCGTCGCGGTGGCGGAGAAGGGAAACCAATGATTTTGAAAGTGCAGCTTTCCTATAACAGTAATGCAGAGAAAGCACTACAAGGCGCTCATCATCAATGGCGTAGTAATATCTTCAAAAGCAAAATGCTGACAGAACTGATAACACCCGATCAATTTGATGCCGCCGGGGAGTTTGTGCAACCAGAGGAGTTATATCAACACGTCCGCATCTCGGCCGACAAAGAGCAGCATATTGAGTGGTTGCAAAAAGATGTTGAATTGGGGTTTGATGAACTAATTTTGCACAACGTTAACCGAGAACAAGAGCAGTTTATTGAGGTGTTTGGCGAAAAAGTAGTGCCAGCGCTGACCAAAAGTTGATTCGTAATTATGATGCTACTGATATCAATTCCGGCGGCGCCGGAATGATATCCAATCCGCGTTTCATCGTCGGGCGTAAAGTCGAATCAAGCTGCCAACAAATAATTCGCGCAATTTTTCAGTTTTTTGACTAATAGTCAACAGTCAACAGTCAACAGTCAACAGTCAACTATCACCGACGGTGCAACCGGAATCGATATGACTTACCGACTAGTACAGCTCGGCGAAAATAGAATACCCACTAAACCGCTAATACTTTACCCTTATAAGTCCACTTGAAGGGCT
>NZ_JAUBSB010000014.1:0-129599 GCF_036702135.1 Microcoleus sp. LAD1_D3
TGTTCTGAGTGCAATTTATCTCACTTAGCCCCAGTCTCCCATAAAATAGGTACTTTATTTCCGCCATGCTGTACTAGCCAATATAGCTCTCAATGGGATTGAGGAAATACATCAATCAGTCCGCTACGCGGATGACATGGTAATAATTCTAAAGCCTAAAGATGATGCGACTGCAATACTTGATAAAGTCAGCGAATTTCTGGCAGAACGAGGCATGAAGGTTAGTGAAAAGAAAACAAAGCTAACGGCTACGACAGATGGGTTTGACTTCCTCGGTTGGCATTTCAAAGTGCAGAACAACGGGAAATTTAGATGCGTTCCATCAGCGGACAATTTTAAAGCGTTCCGTCAGAAGGTAAAACACATCGTTAACAGCTCGAATTATGGTGCTACGGTCAAAGCTAAGAAATTAGCCCCTGTAGTTAGAGGCTGGAGAAATTACCATCGCTACTGTAAATTGGAAGGGTCACGGTTATCACTGTGGTTTATCCAAAATAGAGCCTTCAAGGTATTCAATAAGGAATCAAAACAATCTAGCTACACGAGCAAGAAACTGCTTGATAAAGCATTCCCGACGGTTCCTTACTCCGAAAACAAATTTGTCAATGTCAAAGGAGAGAAATCTCCCTACGACGGAGATATAGCCTACTGGAGTGAGCGTAACAGCAAGCTCTATAACGGCGAAACCTCTAAAGCTTTAAAACGGCAAAACCATAAATGTGCGAAATGTGGTCTAAAAATGCTAAGCGATGAAAAGGTGCATCTACATCATGTAGACGGAAACCATAGTAACTCGAAAATAAACAACCTTCTAGCGGTTCACTCTCATCTGCCACGATTATCTCCACATGAGCAAAGGCGTAAGCCAAGAACATCGGGAGCCGGATGCGGGGAAACCAGCACGTCCGGATCTAACTGAGAGGTGCGAAGGATAATACCTTCCATCGACTCAACCGATATAATGTGGTTAAAATCAAGTAAAGGCAGGCGAAAAATGTTGAGCTGGTGGGAGAAAAATTTTGCAACTTGTGAATTAGGAGATGAGAGATTAAACAATAGAGCCTATTCAATTGGCCAAGCCCTAAGTCAAGGGTTCGGGAAAGCATTGTCAGAAATATTCACTCATTGGAAACGAGTTGAAAAGAGCTTATGAGTTTTTGGCAACAGCAAAATAGAATTTGACAAAGTAATCAAACCTCACTGTCAAATGACCTGTGAAGCTGTGGAAGAGCAAGAAGTCGTATTGTCCATAGGAGATACAACCTTTCTAGATTATGGTAGCATCAAAGCCAAACGGGAAGGATATGGACCCACAGGTAACGGTGGCAACGGATTAATTTTACATAGTGCCTTGGCGCTCACCCCCGAACAAGGACAAGTAATGGGACTGTTATGGCAAAAGCTATGGAATCGAGAGCACAAAGAAAAGCCACCACAGGATGAAACCGCAGCAGCCAAAAAACAACGACAGGCAATCGCGCGAAAAGCTGCTCGTCAACGCCCATTTGAAGAAAAAGAGTCTTATCGATGGGTAGAAGCGATGACCGAAGTCCAGCATGAAGTAAGTAACAGCACCCGAGTAATTCATGTTTTCGACCGAGAAGGAGATATTAGTGAAGTGTTCGACCAAGCACGTCAACTGAAACATACAGGAGTATTAGTACGTGCAGCTCATGACCGTAGCCCTTACCAGAATAGCGAACGTTTGTGGAGAAAGTTGGAATCCCAACGGATCAGATTTGAACAGGAAATCAAAGTACCAGAAACTGGTAAACGTCAGGGAAGGATAGCTTCATTGGCAGTGCGCTTCTGTCAAGTTCAACTACGAGTTCCCTATCGCGAGAGAGAATCGTGATTCATTACAAGTTTATGCTGTTTATGCAACTGAAATCGATGGCCCAGAAAGCGAAACACCTTTAGAATGGATGCTTCTGACGACTGAAGTCGTAGAAGATATAGAAACTGCGATTAAGATGCTGCGCTGGTATACTTACCGTTGGCGGGTGGAAGATTATCATAAAATCTTTAAGTCTGGCTGCAAGTGTGAGCGCTACAGACTTGCTGCTGAGGGTATGAAGCCTTTGTTAGGCTTTTTAAGTAGGGTTTGCTGAATAATCGATCGCCAACCAAGAGCAGGAGCGATCGATATATTCAAGCTTGGTTAAATATCAGGGTAAACGCATCTTAACTTCAACCCAAAATATGCTACAGTTATATCCGAGTAAATTTCAATGTAGTTTATTGTAGTTCATGAGAGTTATCAATGGCAAGAGGTTTTAGTAAAGCTGTAACTTCCCAACAAAAAAAAACAGATTTATTGCCTTCACTGAATATTTTAAATGCCAGTTTTTTAGAAGATTTTGCCAAGTTGAAAGACCCAAGAATAGAAAGAAGTAAAGAACATTTACTCAAAGATATTATAGCGATTGCGATTCTAGCTATCATCAGTGGTGCAGACGGATGGGTGGCAATAGAAGCCTATGGTAACGCCAAACATGAATGGTTGAAAAGCTTTCTAGAATTACCGAATGGTATACCATCTCATGACACATTTAGTCGGGTATTTGCTCGAATTGAACCACAACAGTTTCAAGAATGTTTTTTGAGCTGGGTAAATGCGATAGTCGGGGAATTAGAACTCAACGTGATTGCCATTGATGGCAAAACAATGAAACAATCTTATGACCGAAATGACCAGCAAAAAGCGCTACATATAGTTACTGCTTGGTCTTCATCTCATCAATTGGTTTTAGGACCAAAAAAAGTCGCTAAAAAATCTAACGAGCTGACAGCAATCCCGGAATTAATAGAAATTGCCGGAAGTGTAATAACCATAGATGCTATGGGGTGTCAAAAAGACATAACATCTCTGATTTTTAAGAAAAAAGGAGATTATATTTTAGCTTTAAAAGGCAATCAAAAACTCCTGTACCAAGCCGTAAAAGAATGGTTTGAATTAGCCCAAAAGTCCGATGATTTAGGTAGAGAGTATAACTATCATGAACAAGTAGAAGCTGGACATCATCGAGTGGAAAAAAGACAAGTCTGGACTGTGGATGTATCCGAGTTACCACCTCTGCATAATCAAGCATTATGGAGTGGATTAAAAACAGTTGTCATGATAGTTAGTGAACGACGATTGTGGAATAAAACCACCACAGAAGCTCGTTTTTACTTGAGTAGTTTAAGCAGTAATGCTGAAAAAATTGCTGGAGCGATTCGCAGTCATTGGGGCATTGAAAATAGCTTACATTGGACACTTGATGTTACATTTTGTGAAGATGAAAGCCGGATTCGGAAACAGAACTCTCCCGAAAATTTTGCACTTCTACGTCGATTAGCCATAAATTTACTGAAACAAGAAAAAACTTCTAAGCAAAGTCTAAAAATGAAGCGGTATCGAGCGGCAATGGACAATAATTATTTAGTTAAAATTTTAAACTCTGCCAGTTAATGCTCGAAATCTAACACCTATCTAAGAAGCAAAATTATCCGGCTTTAAGAAGTTTAGAAATTCTTAAGGTTCTGATTTAATCTGCTTAAGTGGGGTTAAAATTAATGATTTTAAGAAGGTTTTTTTATTTATTGAGTAATGCACAAATTCATGTTTTTGTCAAATTAATTTAGATGCGTTTACCCTGGGTTAAATATAAGTTGTTTCGGCATTGATTCCACCCAGTTATAATTGTAGATTATATTCAAGCCAAAAACAGGTGTTCTTTTTCCAAATAGACATAAAAACACACAAAAAACCCGGCGCCACCAGGAAGCATCGGTTCATTACCAAAAAAGTAATTGCAATAACTGTACCAGATGTATTATCAAGTTTTGCCATCACTCGATTGAGACCGAATCTTCGTTTTCCTTGCCCAAACTTGCCCTCAATGGCATTTCTAATCCTCTCATCTTCCAACGCTTGCCTCTTTTTTGATTTACTCACATTTGCTGGCGGTCTTCCTAATGGCGGCCCACTCAGCCTAATGCCTTTTTCTTTACACCATGCTCGGTTTTCCCGATTTCGGTAAATGCGATCTGCATGAACTGACTCTGGATAATACCCTGTGAATTTATGATATGCTTCTACTTGTGTTTTTAAGTCCCCTGATTCCTTAAAGTTATCCCAGCTCATCCGGTCTAAAATACATATCCCTCAAAACAACTGGCTGATATTTTGGCTCCAAATTCTACGCTTTTTCCTGCTTTTCCTCTGACTATGGGACGGATATGGGGTTGGCTTAAACTTACTATTCTATCCTCAATACTCTGTTTATTATTGTCAAATAACCATTGCTGTTGGCGATAGACCTTTGTGAGGACTAACAAGGTTTTATATTGCTTTTTATTCAGAGCTTCTAGGCTCGCACCTGAATCGATTAGCTGTTCAATATGAGCTAGGTTTCTTTTTATGTATTGAAGTTGTTTTTTAATTGCTTGTCTTTTTTTGTTTTTGGTCGGTCGTCGTTGTTTGGCTACTGCTAAGTAGTCTTTCCTCGCTAGATTACGGTATGTTATTGGTTTTTTAGTGGTGTTTTCTTTAATTTGTTTATACAGAATGTCTATAATTTTTTCTGTATGAACTCTGGCTCTGTTTAATAGTCCTAAGTCGGTCGGATAACTAATGTCGGCTGGGGCGCAGGTTGCATCTACGATCAACTTACCACGATTGGGTGACTCATTTTTGCCGTCCGAATCCTTTTTTTTTTCGGGTGGGACTGGCGTGATTTCTCGCATTTTTTCGACCATGCGTTCGTTCACTTTATTAATTAGGTTCGGACTAATTCTTTGCCGAAAATGAACTAATAAAGATGGGTCACAGGGTAGCTCGTTACTGTAGCTTGCTCGACCGATAAAGTATTGTAGATAGGGGTTTTCACGGATTTGTTCTACCGTTTCGCGATCGCTAATTCCCAGCTTTTCTTTGATAATTAACGCCCCCAATGCCATCCGAAAGGATTTGGCTGGTGCGCCCTTTTCTGTGGGGAAGTTTTCCGCATATTCTGATTCAAATTCTGACCACGGGATTAGTTCGCCCATTTTTACCCAACGGTTGTCAGCAGACAACCTTCCTCCGAAAGGCAGTTCAAACTCGGATGGGGGGCTGGAGGCAAGCTCAGCTTTTTTGTACATGATCGCAGGTGGTGATGCACGGGTTTTGACCTATTTTACCTGTTTATCTTGCACTTTATTCTCGATTGCGCGCTCGAAACCCAGGCCACGCAATATGGGCTCGATTATTCAGCAAGCCCTAAGTATAAGTTAAATAATTCATGGTTGTGCTTCCTTGTTAATTGATTTACTGTCAAAATTAATCCAAAGTAATTCTGAGTAACCTAACTGTTGCCAAACGCGCACCTTAGTTTCTGTATCCTCCTGAAACAACTTTGCTGGTTGATTCAAATAATACAAACTACCGGGCCGCGCAGCAAAAACTTGGGGCGCTGGAATGCTTTTTCCTGGCTCATCTTTAGTATCTCGAATGCGGCAACTTATTGGCAGTGCGCTGGCTGTTGAAACGCTAACTAATGGCCCGATCGTCTGATTGCTATTAACTGCGTGAGCTAATTTCCATTCCGAGGGCCACGCACGGCATATAGAGAGACGGTTATCTTTGCTGTCCCGGCGTTCAAATACTCCGGGAGTGACGAGATAGGCAATTGATTTCCCATGTTCTTTGTCGCCTTTTTTAAAGTTTTCCTGACCTTTCGTAAAGTTTTTCTTTGATAATTCTTGGAGTTTTTGCCATTGGTTATCTAAGACTTCTACCCGCTGCAAGATAGCCCGGTGTCCTTCACCACCTAATTGAATTATCGCTGGTGTTTCGATGGCTTGATTGATAGTTGATTCGAGACCGATCGCCAAACTCCAACCTTCCTTTAAACGAATGGCATTTTCGACAAAATACCCGTCAGCGTCTTTGACTTGCCGCGTGCCCTCTTGAAGGGCATTGTGCGAGCGAGTTTCAACTAACCAAGGTTCAATTTCTGTTTTCGTTTTGTCTTCTGTCAGCCAGTCACTTCTGTTAATTTTACCAGAGTGTAGATATTTTTGTACAGTTGTAAATGACAAATATTCCCTGAATTTGTAATTGCCAATTTCTGCATCTTTGCGTTCATGATCCTTGTTGCAATCCGAAGGTTTTACCAAAGGACAAGGCTGTTGTTTATCCCACAATGCTTGGTGTAAGTTAGAGTTTTCATCCCAGGCTAAAGGCACGAGGGGAATTGAGCCGACAAACCCGATGGGACGAGAAAAATAAAGGCTTTCATCTCGACACAGAAACGGGCCAGTAATTTGCAAATCTTTCTTGTCTCCTAGCAGTTTCCGCAAGGCACCGGCAATGGTATGTCCGTTGGGAGGAAAAGTGCTGCTTGCCCAGGCTCTTTCTCCTGGCGTGAAGGGTTTAGCATCTCTGAACAATAATACGTCTAGAGGGGTAATTGTGTACCAATTCATTGACTTTTACCTCCTAGTTTGATGTCGCGGTTGCGAATTAAAAAGGCGGCGAGTTTCAGCCAGTTGTTCATTTGCAGCTCGCACTCTGTCCCGCTTTCAGTTGTCTGCCATAATTTTTGCAAAAACTGGGTTAATAATTCTTGAAATTTTTTCTGCATTAATTCATCACCTTTAAAAGCTTCTCGGCGACTACAAAAGGCATTTGTCCAAGGCCCAATTGCCTCATACATCGGTGCTGGATGTTGACTCCAAACAGTCGCAGCTTGCTCAAAGATTGCGCTTTCTAAACCTGGAATAGCAATCAACTCTTGCCAGTGATGGAATACATCAAACTTACAAGTAGCTTTCAAAATGTTGCCGTTACCGTAGAGAATGCGAACTTGCACAGCATCCTTTTGTTTGCCATCAGGTGATTTGTGCTTCTTGGCTTTGTCTTCAGCTTCCCAAAGATTCTCCAAAGCGATCGCCAAAGGTACGGAATGGTGAGCAAGAACAATGCCAAAACTAATCGTCGCCTTGTGTCCCATTGTAAATAAAGGGCGACTTGATAAAGTTTCAGGTAATTGGCCACCATTCCAGCGCCAGTAATCTCCTTCGTTATCAAATTCTCGATTTTGCTCGTTTAAATCCCCCAAAGGATCTTTATCCCCTCGGAAACACTGGCGAATATCCCACAGCCACTTATCCCATTCCCAGAGATTTGTATAGGCTAAAACATCATCACCACCGCCGTAAATCAAACGTCCCGCGTAGCGCTGTTCAGTTAGATAAGGGACTAATTGATTAGAAAAATCTAGCAAAGCACGACTCAAAGCACTGTGAGTAGCTGGACCCATGCGCTTTTGCACTTCCAGAAACTCTTGAAATGGCTCCCGGAACTGCTCCGGCATTTGATTAATCTTGTGGTGCAAAGCATCAGGAAGATAATGATTATATGCTTTTAGCTTTGTACCTTTGAGCCACTCACTCATACCGTCGCCATCGCCAGCAGCTAAGACGTACCAATCTGTTAGATTCTTGCCAAGAGGAAATAATTTAGAAATGAATTCTCGCAGTTTCCTTAACTCTTCTTGCTTCGCTTTTTGTTTTTCAGTGTGAGTGAATAGTTGGTCAGGACGATCGCTTTTTGGGTGATAGTCCTCAATCAACCAGCCAGCATTCAGCAAGCGCGGATTGTACCAATTACTGTGATTTTTTGCTATCCAAGGAATGCCCCAAGGTAAATTAGCTGGTGCATATTTACCGTCATTTGTCCATGTAAATTTATTGACAAGTTTTGCACAAGATTCCAAAAAGTAATCAATAGCTTGCTGGTTCCCTGCTGCTTCCATAGTTCGCAGCCAGCCAGCTACACCCGAACTCAAATCGGGATAAAGAACAGGTATTTTACCCCGCTCCTTTTCGGATTCCCCTGGAAATAGTTCTTTGAGTAAAATTTGGTGCAAACCCCGCTTGACGATTTCGGTGGCATTGAGTTGTTCAATACCGTCGAATAACCCCATATCATAAGACCAAAATTCCCTAGTTTGTTCCTCCGTAGCCCAATCATTTTGTTTGGAATTATAGGTGGAATGCACGGCTGATCCTATTCCTGACACCGTGGAACGGGGACCGAAGGCAGTAGGTAGTTGCCAAGTTCTAGAATTTTTAACAGCATTGAGACTGAAGCGAAGGGAGTCAAAAATACTTGCCCACCACGAGCCTGCATTCATATTTGGCTGTTTGGCTCTAAATTCGGCTCTAGTTTCTGGTTCTGAGGGGTTTTCGTGCGACTTGGGAGATGTGTGCCTAAATACAGCTTCGATAAAATTGTATTCCGGTCTACTAAATAATGCTGTATGCGGATTAGCAAAGTCATTTTGCTTTTGAATCCATGCTTTGTATTCAGTTTCTTTGCCGGGGTAATGATGTAGTTCAGCATCAGAAGAACCGATCGGCAGTGCAGTCCAGTATGTCTGCCACTGTGCTTTTAACCAGCCCTCCCAAGTTTTGGAATTGATATTGCGCCACTGTTCGCCGCCTTTTGTTTTGTCGGCTTGCAGGAAAGCTAATACTTTTTGCCCGATATTTTTCCATTCTTGGTGAAGCGTTGCTTCGGCATAAGCCATAGCTGCGCGTACTGGATTACCGCTGGTTGCTTCTGCACCTTGACCGTTATTAGGCAAGATCATTACTAAGACATTGGGAAATCCTGCTGTGAGTAATTGTTGCTCCAAAACTGGTTGGGGCGGCTGTTTAATCCACTCTTGAAAGTCGGGATATTTTTGTAATAGCCAGTGGTCAATTAGCGGTTGGGCGTATAAACAAGGGTAAAGCAGAGTATCGGGGCCGTATTTCTGGGCGATCGCCCAGCAAACTTTGGCAGAAAGATAGTGCAGCAGCCAGGAACCAGCCCAAAAATCTCGCATTTTGCGGCTGGATTTGATTAATTCTTGTACGGGGGTAAAGCTGAAAGTAGCGACATGAGGGCGCGATCGCAGCCAATTGTGATCGTCTTTTTTCGGATAATCTTCTAGATTGTCGGAATACCCTGCTAATCCTCCAGCTAAAGCAGAAGTCATAGTAACGTGACTCCATAAAGAAGCATCGGGAATGCGCGTTTCTGCGGGCAATAAATGAATGCACGGCTCATCTGTTGCTGCTCCCAAAGAGGTAGAAAGTGCCTGTGTATAACACCGCCACAACCACCAAAATACTTTTTGCGGATCTTTCCATTCTTTAATAGGATCGAGTGCAGTTTGTTCAACCCAATCTAAAAATTCCGCGCGATCACGATCGATAATCCGGTGGTGCCACTGTTCTAAAATCAAAGTTTGTGCTTTTCCCGATAACAAGTGGCGTAGCTGTAACCCTTGATTCTCATAGAGTACGGCACTATATTCCGGCGGCAGTCTACCAACAGTAGTCCGATCACTGGTGGCTGCGATCAAATCGCACAATCCTACATACTTCAGCCAAGTTCCATTCAAATTGGTTTGGGAATGAGTTGCCGGTTCTTGCGGAGACTTCCAGCCCTCCATACACTGCAACTGTCCCCATCCTCCCTCCCGACTCATGTCTCGATGCAGCGATTTGAGGACTGGATCGTGCATCAATCCCCAAATTTTGGCTTGCCAGAATGTTGACATTGCTGTTATTCGCTAACGATTCCACTCAATATATCAGCCGAGCCAGCTTCGAGTCTCGCAATTTACAATATGTATCAAATCTCTTGGAAAACCTACAGCTCTCTAAATAACGGCTTTGAGGTTTTTCTAGATTTTTATGTCAATATTGTCTTTTCCTTGACTTTTACCCACTTTACCCCCATCATGGCAAAAAAACCAACGCCTCACCCCTACGCCGACAAACTAACGTTCGATCGCATCATGCTCCTCATCGCCACATTGGTAAACCATCCGGGCATCGGACACTCTGACACCGAAGCATCCGACAGTAAATATCACGACGCTTTGCTAGAAGTTCAATCTCAATTACAGAAAGTTGCCGAGTCGGGCAGCATCGAGTTTCCAGAAAACTATCCTGCAACTGCTACCATTCGCAAAGATTTAGAAACTTTGCGCCACTACGGAATCCTTGACAAACGAATGTATCGCTTCGGCTATTATCTCGGCACCGGTGCAATGAATCGAGACGAACTACTATTCGCATTTCAAGCAATAGCCTCTCAAGCCAAATATCAAGGAAATCCTCAAGCCCGCCAAATTTGTGAAAAACTCACTAAACGGTTGCGTGGATTAGATATCGAGCTCCAAGGTAAATTGTTCTATCCCGTTCGCGAACAACTAAATCGTGCGATTATTTACACCGACCCTGTAGAAATGCTTGATCGCCAAGAATATCGGAATACCCTATTTCACAAACTAGATATCGTAGAAACAGCCATCGTTCGGGGTCAGGCGATCGAACTTCACCGCCAAAGCGATCCTTACGGTAAAGGCAAGATTGGTTTCCACCGCATCTGGCCCCTGCAACTGATTTATCACGATATCGCCTGGTATCTCATTTGCGAAAATTACGACAACGGACACTTGAAGGTAGTACGGGTCAATCGCTTTACCGACTACTGCGAAATTATCAATGCAGAAGAGCGCGGCTTAGCTGTACAGGGACAACGTTTGAAAATAGCTCAAAAGTTGTTAAAAAACGGCTGGGGGTTGTTCTTAGGCAAGCCAGAACAACAGCAGGCTGAATTGCAAGGTACGCTGAAGTTAGAAAAAGTGAAGGTGCGGTTTTTTGAGAAGGTAGTTGGATTTATTCTAGAGGGCGATCGACGGCATCCGCGACAAAAGATTAAAGAAGGCCCGAAGAATAGTTTTGGCAAAGTGGCTTATGTGGACTATCAGATAGATTTGCCCGATCGCTCCTTGAACGAATTCAGTCTGTGGGTGAACAGATATATGGATAGCGCCCAAGTGCTTTCCCCGCCGAGTTTGGTAGAAAAACACCGACAAGCAGCAAGAGATTTAGCCGATCGATACAGCTAACGGGACTTAAACCACAAATCCTTGCTAAAAATGCTCTAACCCTTTGTAGGTAACACTTTCACGTCAAAGTACAGCGTCCGTTGGCAGACTATATATCGGTGAAGTCAGCAAAACTGATAACGCAGTAGCTTTAGTAGCGACACATTTATCTTCCAGCGCTATATGAGAATTAGTTAATATCCTGATGATTACAGGGGTTCAAGTCTTGGACGGGAAAACACTATTGACTTTGGGAGACTAATCTAGCCCATATCGACGCACCTCGCTTGATTGGTGTAACCCTTATGGTTTGGTTGAAGTGCGTCGATGCTTTGCAGGGATTGAGTTTGAGGCTTATAGTTCGATGCTTTTTCTCATTTACCTGTGCTATATTTTAGCGGTGCGTCGATTTGATGGCTGAATCCCGCTCTGGGTATGGTCTGTGCGACGAACTCTCCCCACTCGCGGGGGAAACTAATTGAATGGAAACTCGCTTGTTGTCCCGGGGGGGCAAAAGTTGGCACACTCCCCACTCGCGGGGGAAACTAATTGAATGGAAACGTTGAGCTCCAGCGACTAACGGATTAAACCAAATGACCTCCCCACTCGTTGGGGAAACTAATTGAATGGAAACTCGTGATTCTTTGCAGGATTCACGCTGTAATATTCGCGAACTCCCCACTCGCTGGGGAAACTAATTGAATGGAAACTAAAGCACGTAATATGCAGGGAACAACCGAATTACGTTGGTTGCAATGACTCCCCACTCGCTGGGGAAACTAATTGAATGGAAACCACTCACGATACTCGTAGCCGCCGGGGTTGTCAGTTTGGTAATAACTCCCCACTCGTTGGGGAAACTAATTGGATGGAAACATCAAGAACATTGACCATAGACATGATCGGCACAGTATTTACTCTCCCCACTCGTTGGGGAAATTAATTGAATGGAAACTCGTAAACTGCGTCTGTCCAAGCGTCTTCCCCTGATGAATACTTCCACTCGCTGGGGAAACTAATTGAATGGAATGAACGCATATCCGTTGAATTCCCCGTGAAAGATTTGACTCCCCACTCGTTGGGGAAACTAATTGAATGGAAACGCTAAAACAAAATTTGTGGAAGTCTTCTATTAATGCGACAGTTTAAGGAAAACCATAAATAGCTGTTGACAAAAGACTAGATTTCTAATCTAATTTTGGGGGGATGCCTTTTGGTGGACGCCTCTACCGCATAGAGTAAACGTCCTTAAGGCATCGTCCTATCCCCCAGCCGAAGGGTGACGGCACTGTCTAGCAAATTTAACTTGTCACTTGCTAGAAATACATAACTAAGACAAAGTGTGTCGAAGTCTTCTATTAATGCGGAATCGAAGGAGGCTTCGACTTCACACGACACCGCAAACAGAAATTAAAAATCAGAGCCTTCTGTAGTGCCAAAAGCTCTAAGTTTTCAACATCGGGAAAACTTCAAAGACAAACTTTTACAACTCAAATTTCTGCAATTAATCCGAATTGTGAAGAATTAACAAGCACAAAAAAAGCCCCATACTTGGGGCAAAATCTAACTATTTTCAGTCGTTGGGTGGCAGGTTTATTATATTGTTGGTGAAACTCTCCCCTACGAGAATTGGGGCAGACACGATCGCTTATTATGGAGTCACCAAAACCCAATCGTCCGCTGTTTTGACAATCTCAGAATTCTGCAAACCTAAATCTTTTAAACCTGGTTGAATAGAAACAACCGATCGCAGCTACGGAAGTTAACGCTAAATACTCCCCACTCGTTGGGCAAGCTAATTAAAGGGAAACGGGCGATCGTCAAAGTTCAAGAGATACCAAGTTTTCATTGAAAGCTCCGCACTTGTTGGGAAAACTTCTGTTTCTTAACCCAGTCAATTCCTCCGAGCGATCGCCACCTTCCGAGTAGAGCGATCGCCGAATGTGAAGAGAACCCTTACCCCTCCACCTCCTTCAACCCATCCTCCAACAGCATCCGCACAATATCCACTTTCTTGCGCCCTGTCTTTGCTGCCAACATCGACAGTTTGCGGTGTAGAGTTTCGGACATATCCACCGTAAACCTGACCGTCGCTTCTTTGTCCGGTGCTTGCAGTTTACTCATAAGGCTAGGCTCCTTTGATTGAATGGAAACTGGTTCTGGTGCAGATACTGCGGGTTGCGGTGGTGTTGCGGGCAATGCAACTTCCGCTGGTGTTGGCAATGCAGCTTCCGGTGTTAGCGATGCTGTGGGCGTTGGTGCTGGTCATACAAGTTCTGGTGGTGTTGGCGATGCAGTTTCCCGATCGCCAAAGACAAATTCTTCCATCGCGCTGCCAAGTGGTTTACGTTTTTTGGTACTCATTTCAACGCTCCCACAATTTCCTTAAACAGTCGGCTCTACTCTTTACCAGAATATGAGGCTGGTTGATCGTCCAAATCCCACACCGTAGCGGCTTGACCCGAAGAATCGGCGATGACTTGTTTTTGATGAACGACTGGGTAGCGGCTTGACCCGAAGAATCGGCGATGACTTGTTTTTGATAAACAACTGAGTTGATCACTTTGATGGTGCGGGCAAGTTTTCCCAGCAACTCCATTGCTTCAGCTTTGAGCTTTGTCCTTTTCACTGCCCGACTCAAAAACATTACTGCTTGGGGCGGGCCTTGTCTCGCCGAATGAATCGAGCAGGGGGCGATCGCCATTTTTTCTGTCAACCAGAAAGCTTAAGCCATTTTTAAATTTATGATGTTTAGCTCAAAATTTCATCAATTTCCGAAAGCTTTTGTTGTAAAACTTGGCGCAACTCCATAAGTTGTTCGGCGCTAGTCGAAACCATCACTACTTTCGATAACTTCTTAACCCCTCGCACCAATGTTGTGACTTCTTTCGAGTCAGAAGTGACTGATTTTAGGTATTTAGCCTTGATCTGTCCGACCAACTCGCGAGTCTTTGCTACCGTTAAATCTTGCTCAATCACTTGGTTAGTCGCTTCAATCCTCTCCTTCTTAGCGTGACGCTCAGAAGTCTTTAAAGTCTTCGCAGATAAAACCGTCAAAGCTAAAGCGTGCGCTCCTTTGAGCCCTTGCTGTCGAATTGCTGTCTTCAAATCCTTTGGCAGGGACAACATAGGAATTAAGTTAGCCTTCACCGAAGCGGGATTTAAAGCCAAATCCAACAAAGCTAACAGCAACTTTTCCTCCGTTTCGCTCACTCCCAAAGATTTCACTCCTTGCTGCTGTTCATCTGTCGCAGCCGTCACGAGGGCAGCCAGTTGATGAGCCTGGGAAGAACGCTCCAAACGCCGCAACACTGTTGACAGTACAGTAGAAATCTCTTCAGCCTCACGACTGGTAGTGGTAGCTATTTCCTGAATAATCGCCTCAGCCTTATCCAAGGGGTTGAGGTCTTCGTGGTGGATAAACGTCAACAGCGCTTTGCGATGTAAGTCTTGAGGCATGGGGGCAGTGACAGCCCGCATTGTTTTCCAACCCAACTGTTTAGCCGCTTCCCAACGGCGCTGTCCGTCCCACAACAAGTATCTTTCACCTTGAGGAATGACAATCAGTGGAGTAATTTGCCCGTCGTGAGCCAAACTCCGAGCCAAAGTTTGAATGCTTTCCGGTGTAATTGTCTGGCGAGGTTGGTAGTGATTGGGGTCAATTAAATCTACAGCTACTTCTAATTCACCCGACTGCGCTTTCAGTTGCTCTCGCAAAGCTGCCATTTGTTGCTCAAGCTCTGGAGATGGTGTGGCTCGCAGCCTATCTACTTCAGCTTGTAATTGGGCAATCCGTTCGGCTTGGTCAGCCGCTTGATAAGCACCCGCAAAGCGTTCGTTTATTTTAGGCAGTTTACCCATTAAAGTTTTCCTTTTTTAACTAACGTAACGAGGTCGTCAGCGATCGCTTTGAAGTCTTTGCAAGCGGGATGGGCTGGGCGGTATTTTTGTAAGGGCAGGCCGTTGGCGCTTGCATTCTTGAATTCTGAGGAATCTCGAATCTGCGGGTATAGTTTTACTCGCAGTTGTTGGGCGACTTCAGGTAACTGCTGGAGGTACTGGCGGTGAATGGCGCGACTGTTGTCATATAAGCTGGGAACTAAGCCTAAGACTGGAGGGCGTGGTTCTAGCATTAAGTCATCGGAAATTCCAATCAACCACTGCGTCAAGTCAGCTACGCCGGAAACAGATTTCATCTCTAACTGAAGGGGAATTAGTATGCCGGTGGCAGCCGCCACTGCATTTTCGCAAATGATTCCAATGGTGGCAGGGCAGTCTAAGATGATTACATCGTGGCGCAGAGGATGGCTCTTGAAGCGATCGGCCAGCACGTACTCACCGCGTCTCCGAATGACCAAATCGTTTGCCACCTGTGCAGTAGCGGGATGACCTTGACAGATTTCGATATCGGGATGGTTCCAAGCCGAAACCAAGGGCCAATTTCCGTCGAATTCTTTGTCAAATACTCGGACAACTGTATTCTCCACTTCTGCGCTCGGTAAGCCACAGAATACATCTAAAGCTCGTTGAGGATCGAGGTCGATTAAAGCTACTTTGAGTCCCCGTTTGCATATCTCGTAAGCTAGATGTACTGCTAACGTTGTTTTCCCAACACCGCCAGCATTGGCTAAAATCCCAATAATAATTTTCTGCTTTGCCATAACTCCACTCTGAAAAGTCGTATTTTAAGATACGACAGAAAGTTTGTCTCGTCGTATTTTAAGATACGACAGAACATTTGGTTCGTCTTTTAAGATACGACGAGCGGGCAATGCCGATCGCCGATTGGTGGGAAGGTGAAGTTACTCACACGATAGTCCGCTTGTTACAGCACTTGACTTGCAATAAATCATTCCACACAAACACTGAAAAGTACCTACAGGTTTTTTGGGATTCTTTCTGTTAAGTGGCAGGCTGCTGATAAGCTTGGCATGGAAGATGTAAGAGGAGCGGTTGAGAGTGAAGAATTTGTGGCAACGGGGGGCGATCGCTCTGATTTTGGTAGGAATTGTTAGCGGCTGCAACTTGACTGAGCCATCGCCACCGTCTCGACTTCCTCAAATTGGTCGTGAAAAACCAAGGGTGCAGCAACCAAAACCAAGCACCAGAGAACCAATCAGCTCAGCCATCAATAACCGCAACTTACTCCTGGGAAATCCCAGCAATGCCGCTCCCAGTGTTGCCAGCAACATCAACAACTATTTACTGGTAAAACCCCAGTACGTGATGAGCTACAACAGCAAAACTAAGACCGCCAACTGGGTTTCGTGGCAGCTCAACAAATGTTGGATTGGAGCAGCCGATCGCCAAGACAACTTCCGTCCCGACGAGGCCCTCCCCGCTGCTTGGTACAAAGTCCGTCCCAACGATTACACGGGAAGCGGTTACGACCGAGGGCACATTGCACCCAGTGCCGATCGCACCCGCAACGAAGCGGACAACAGCAGCACATTCCTGATGACCAACATGATGCCCCAAGTACCAGAACTCAATCGAGGTTTGTGGAGTGATCTGGAAGATTACTGCCGAGATTTGGTGCAGCAGGGCAAGGAACTTTACATCGTAGCGGGGCCCGTGGGAAGAAAAGGCAGCATCGGCAAAAAGGAGAAGATTGCAGTGCCGTCTCGAAATTGGAAAGTTATTGTGGTTCTCGACAGACAAGGGTTGGGGATGCAGGGAATTACAGCCGACACCAGGACGATCGCTGTGATGATGCCCAACAATGCCAGCGTCAAAGGCAAAGGATGGAAAAGCTTTCGAGTTCCCGTGGCAAGAGTTGAACGCGAGACGGGGCTGAATTTCTTATCTAATGTGTCGCCACAGGTTCAGCAGGTGATTGAGAGCAAAGTGGACAGTCAGTAAAGAAGGGATACAACTTACTTTTTTGCTTGAGACTTTTAACCAACTGCATTAACATTTGCCATTAGCAATCCGTAAGAAAGGATGAAGAGAATAAACTTGATTAGCCAGTTAATCCTGAAATTATATTCTCGATCGAGGTAAGACCAGAGGGGAGGAAAAACAATTAGGAACATAAAAAAGGAAGCTATAATACCCATCTGGAATGGCTTGCCCTCTGTGTAAGAGAAAAACAATAAAATTCCTATCATAACCAAACAGTAAAGAGAAGCAAGCCAACTAAATAGTGTGCCGATCGTGCTCATATTACAATATCTCTTCCTGAGTCTAATTATGGTTTCTACGTAACTCAATAATTAACAAACAATCATAGTTCATCCTGTCTGTTGCAATCAAGTCTCTACCAATTTCGTAGACAGCCCCGCCCAATCGCCAGCGGGAGTCATCCCGACGATATAGACATCAATCTCAATGCTGCCAACTCGGTAAACCTGCAACTGGGAAAGGTTTTGCTTTAGGATGCTCACCAAGTTCTGAAAGCGCTTCGCCGTTTCCCGTTCCTCCTGGTCGTGCCAATCTTCTTCAGCAGTGGGGGTAGCGAAGAACTTATCGACTGTCACTACTTCGACTGAAGCATCGGGTGGGTGTCCGGTTAGTTGCAAGAGTTTCGCCGGGGTGAGTTCTCCTTGTGCCGGCCAATGAATGATTTCAAAGGGAGCGTCGGATTCGCTGAGGAAAAGCAAGCCTTTGGAAGCTTGTTGGAGTTGGGTGGCGATCGAGTCGGTCATGGTAGCGGTGGTTCATCAGCTTTACTGTGATTGTACAGTTGGTGTCGGCTGAAACTAAAGACTTTTTGACCGATTCGGATATTCGTGGCAGGTTAAGAGCGGTAAGGGTTTGCCACCCCGAATCTCAGTAATTCTTAATCGATCATTTCAAAATCATCGATCGCCCTCAATCTCCTTCAACTTCCACCTGCAACTCATACACCCTCAAACTCGGATGTTCGCCAATCAGCCGCCAGCCATATCCCTCTACCGTTGGGGTAGGTCGCGCTCCTTGGCGGTACAGGAATATCGGCTCGTTTCTCATCAATGCCGTGAATATCTCCCGCTCTCTGTCTTTGCCATCATCCCAGATGAGGTGAGCTTTGCCGAAGTAGCCCGCACCCATCAAACTAGCAAAGAGCCATTCCATCAGGGCTTGCTGCTGTTCCTGGGTCAGCGTGGATTCACCGTAGGTGTCGATTATGGGTGTTTTGGATTTGGGCTTGAGTGATGCGATGAGGGCGGTGGCGAGGTTGAGGTACTTTTTCATTGGTCGGTGGAGATGCGTCTGCTTCTTAGTATGTGATCGCTGTGACTTACAAGCGAAACCTAATTATGGTTAAAAATAATTCTCCCACTCGGTTAATTTTTTATCTCTAACCAATTAGAGTTGGAGTATACTTTTTCAGTCCCGATACAATAGCATTTTTATAGTCACTACATAACAATCTCACAATTTGTTGTTGGTATTCTCCAGATATTAAACCAAAACAATGCGAAATTAGAGAAGGTAAACCTTTATTATTGTAAAGGAGAAGAGCTTTCGTATAATCCTTCGATTCAATAACGCTTTTGTACAAGCTCAAGTTATTCTCGTAAATTTCATGAGGATCAATAGAAACTACTAAATCCTCAAAAGTTTTTACGAAGGAAGTTTTTTCTCTACATTTTTTTTTATTAAACCTATTTAACTTGAATTCAATTTCTGATGCAGAACGTTGTGCTGCTTGATATTCTAGATCTTTTTCTAATTGATTAATAACAAAGTTGGCAACTTGCTGACAAGTATCGAGCGGGTTACGACCGAGAACAATAGCAACTACTTCTAATAGTTCAGGAACACACAGAATATTCTCGACTTCAGCTACGTTCAATGGAAGTATATTAAATTTTTTCCAAGCATCAATCTGATCTTGATGTCTGTAGTCCATATCAATGATACCAAAAGCTTCAACATGATGAAGGGCTGAGTTGTCTCGCATAGCTTTAGTTGCTTCAATTATTTTCTCACAGCCACCACGAGGCATTATCAAAAATTCTGGATATACCGCTTCATAAATTTTGTAATCTAAACCCCCTTTATCACTTTCGACGAAGATAACTTTTTTCCTACTTCCTAAAATCTCTAATAAAACTGGTTCTGGTAAAGCTTCAGTTTTTGGAACTTCATCCCAGTTCCATTGGTTACCATCGTAACTTTTGAGCCATATTTTTTTAGCACCTACTCTAGAAGCGGCAAAATCAACGTCATGGGTAATATAAACGAATAGGCAGTTAGGTTGTGCTTCCTCAATTTTTGACCAAAGTTTGCTCATTAAGGATTTGTGAAGGTGAACTTCAGGTTCATCGACAATTACAATCGAATCAGGCGGTACGCATAGGCATTGCGCCATTAAATAGAGAGCTACCCGTTCTCCATCACTCATTTCTCTTCCCTGATAGACATTATTGCCCGAAATTAAAACAGTGATTTTTCCATCTTCAACAACCAGTTCTCTATGGGGTAAAATATCTTTCCAAATATTCAGCAATATTTCATCAGGCGAATTTGGTATTTCAGGGCGCTCATTCTTACCTTCACGTTCCATTTCTCTAATACGTTTAGCTAGTTGACTATCTCTTTGATATTTTTTAGCAAAAAGGAGAGCAAGCGCTCTTTCATAGTCATTTAGTGGAACCGTTACACTCAAGTTAGGGCGCTGATTACTTAACCACCGGTGAACCATCTTCGTTTGAAGTAGCCCCCCCCAAGCTTGGGGATCTTGGCTAGTACCCAACAGTAATTCCTTTTCGGCTTGCTCTAAACTCTTCAATTGCACATATTCCGGGAAATCCAGCGACTTTTGGGCTGAAATCCTGTGAACTTTCTGAGGATTCGACTGATTTTGCTCTATCCACAAACCCAGCCTGCTTTTCCCAGCACCATTAGCTCCTATGATTACCACTGGCTCGCCACAAACTAAAATTTCAGGTTGAGTGTTTGCCTGTTTAGGAGGAAGTATCAATTTTTGGTTCAACATTACAAATAAAATAGATAGGTAAGCTAATTGCCAATTTAGATATATTAATGCAATTATTCCTAAATTTTAACGTGTGATTTTTATGGATTTTACTTACCGAAAGGCTGCCCCCACCACTGCCAACACTCCTTATTAAATGGCGATCGCCACTTGTAGATAAGCTCTGACTCTAGTTGCAGCCGCTGTTTGCGGTTACTCGGGGCTCCGTACCAAAATGCAATAGCTACACTCACATCCAGGGAGTAGCGGCGGTGCAGTTCGATGTAATTTTCAATGTACTTATGACAATCGTGGTGCATCCACCGCTGTTTGGGAGTGCGGTGTGTTTCTCCCACATACAGCAGCAAGGGAAGCGCGTTATCGATGACGAAGTAGAGGCAAGTGCGATCGCCCCAATCCGGTTTCTCACAAAATGAGAGATTGTGCAATTGCAGGGCAAACGGGTCTATATCGTGGGGTTCACAAGGATTTACTGCTAGCTCGAATAGACTTCCCTGTCGCGGTTGTGGCGCACTTTCAGATTGTTGGTGTTCAAAAATGCGTTGTTTCCAAGAATACAAAGCCTCGGAACTCATCGTTAGTTGAGGAGATTTAGCGGAGCTGGGTTTGGGTTGCGGAAAAAGTTCGAGTTGCTGCACAGATTTTAAGATTGTTGGACGATCGCTGCTGTAAAATGTATGCTTAATAAAATTCTGCCAAACGCCACGCTCCCGGTAGCAATATCTCCAAATATCGCACTGATACTATCACACTTATTCTGAGCCAGGATTAACTGCAACTGAGCCTGCAATCATCCATCACGACCAGGATTATTTGCAACTGAAATCGCTGGTCACATCAAACAACCTCACGCCCGCCAATTCAGCCTTAAGCGACCTAATCAATTGCGTCCGACGCAATCGTCTGGGCTTTTCGTCGGTCTCTTGTCACGTCCCATCAAAATCAACCGCAACTGATAAGTAGGTCGGCGCGAAAAAACCTAACTATGTTAAAAACAGTCTTCAACTAGCCCAGAAATTAGAAAAAGAGCGTTCTATTAAACTAAGTCCCGATCGATTAAGACAGATACTAAAAAAAAAGGGTTTATTGGGAAACGAGCCAGGAAGAGTCACAAAGGAAAACAAGAAGCCGTAGTAGGAAAAATCAAGTAATTTGAGAGCAAAGCGGCGTTTAGTTTGCCTGATTTAGCCTGATGATAGTAATTCGGTGACGATCGCAACCACTGCATCTAGGTCAATAGGTTTGGCAAGGTGACGTTGAAAGCCTGCGGCAATCGCCTGCTTTATATCCATCTCTCCAGCATAGGCAGTCAAGGCGATCGCTGGAATTTGTCCGCCTTGCTCAACCGGCAGGCTACGAATGTGACGCATCAGCATATAGCCATCCATTTCGGGCATCCCAATATCACTGACAACGATCTCTGGAACCGCTTGGGAAAATGCTTGCAGTGCTTTAGTTGCAGAGCCAACGCTGGTGACGATCGCCCCCGCTTGTTCTAGAACAAACGCCACCAACTCCCGTGAGTCTGCCTCATCATCCACAACTAAGACATGAATGCCGCTTAAATCTCCGGTTGAGTCGGATGGCTGCTCGATCGCTGGCAATTCATGAAAGCGAGACGCAAGCGGAATGCGAACTGTAAACTTAGCCCCCAGTCCTTCACCCTGGCTCTCAACCGCGACTCTTCCCCCGTGCAGTTCCACAATTTGCCGCACGATCGCCAGTCCTAATCCCAAGCCGCCAAATTTGCGAGTGATAGCTCCATCTTCTTGCCGGAAATGCTCGAAGACGTATGGCAGGAAGTCAGAGCGAATGCCTTTTCCAGTATCAGTAACTTGAATTTCAGCGTGGGTTCCATCCACAGATAGAGTAACAGTGACTTGTCCCCGGTGAGGTGTGAATTTGACTGCGTTAGACAACAGATTCCAGATTACCTGCTGCAACCGTCCAGCATCGCCCATGACGATGCCAAGACTGGGTAAAGTCTTTGTATAAATTTGAATAGCTTTCGCTTCTGCGGCCAAGCGAACCGTTTCCAGGGCTTCTGAGATGACGTTACTCAGATCGACGGGCAACACGGTTAAAAGTAGTTTGCCGCGCAAAATCCGAGAGATGTCAAGTAGATCGTCAATCAGTTGCACCTGAAGTCGGGCGTTACGCTCGATCGTCTCTAATGCCGTTGTGGTTTTTGCCGCGTTCAGTTTTCCCTGCTGCAATAGTTTGGACCAACCCAGAATCGGATTGAGTGGCGATCGTAATTCATGGGACAGCACCGCCAAAAACTCATCTTTGATGCGGTTGGCGCGATCGGCAGCTTCTCGTGCAGCTTGTTCTTGCGCCAGCATTTGTTCCAGTTCAGTTTCAGCTTGCTTTTGCTTCGTGATATCGCGGGAAATTGCTAAAAGTTGCGTCACTTGTCCAGTGGTATTCCGCACGGGTGTGATAATAATGTCCCAACACTTCAGGGTGCCTTTGTAAGTGGGAAAATAGCCTTGCAACTGACCTGTATTGCCTGCTTTGGCAGCCGCGATCGCAACCTTGGCATTTTCATATTCTTCGCCTTGCCAGAAATCAACCCAGCAGGCGTTCAGAACGAGCGTCGGATCGTCAATTTCCAAAAGGCACAACCCGCCTGGATTGATATAGACGATTTCGCTATCGAGCGTTAAGACTTTAATGCAATCTTGGCTACTTTGCAGTATGCGTTGCTTTAGCTCTTCACTCTCTCGCAAGGCTGCTTCGGCGTGCGCGCGTTCGACTGCCGCCCAAGTGCGCTCGGCCACTTCTTCCGTCAGGGAAACCTCGTCCAGTGTCCAAGCTCGTGGCTCCGATGTGTGGACTGCCAGCCCAGCTACGAACTCGCCCTCCTTGACCAGGGGTATGCCGATGTGAGCACCAACCTGAATCGCGGCGTAGACCGATCGCTGATCTGGGGACAGGTTAGGATCGGCTGCCACATCGGACACGGACACGGCGCAACCAGTGCGGAAGGCTGCGAGCAGCTTGGGGCCGGACGAATCAATGGGGTAGTTGCCAGCGAGTGGTTCGGCTCCGTTAACATAATCACGCTCAACGACGTAATCAGTGCCACGAACCTCGAAGTACACCACACGGTTCGCGCCGAGATATTCGCCAAGTACGCGGCTGGCCGTAGCTTGAATCTCGACTGGATCGGCAAGCGGACGCAGCGCGTCAGCGAGAGAGACGCGGAAAGCATTAAATTCAACGTTTCGCCGCAAAAGTTCTTCTGCCCGTTTGCGCTCGCTAATATCTTTGAAGACAATCGCCACTTTTCGCGCTTGGGCTTCACCCGTGCGACAGGCATACACCTCGAACCAACGGTTCAGTGCTTTAGCATAATTCTCAAACTGAAGCGGTTCGCCCGTTATCGCGATTCTGCCATAAATTTCAAACCAATGCTTTTCATGATCTGGGGCGAGTTCCAGCATCCGCTTGCCCACTGCTTGCACCAATCCTGATTGTTGTTCAAACGACGGATTGACTTCTAAAAAGCGGTAGTCAATCGCGCGATCGTCTTTATCAAACAGCATCTCGATGACGCAAAAGCCATCGCCTATCGACTCAAACAGCGTCCGGTAGCGTTCTTCGGATTGACGCAGGCGATCGGCAGTTTGAATTTGCTCGGTAACATTCTTGAAATAAACGGTGATACCGTTTGGGGCGGGGTAGGTGCGAACTTCGTACCAGCGATCGTGATCCGGGTAAAACGCGGTCATTGAGGCAGCCACGCGATCGCGCATTGCACTCCAGTAAACCTGCGCCCACTCATTGCCAACCAATCCTGGATACTCTTCCCACAAATTCTTGCCAACTAAATAGCCTGGAGTGCGATCGATCAGTGCCCCGGCGGAGTGATTGACGTAGGTGAACTGCCAGTTTTCATCCAAAGCAAAGAAGGCTTCAGCGATGCTCTCTAGAATATTCCGGCTCTTCTCCTCGCTTTGGCGCAAAGCTTGTTCTACCAGTTTGCGATCGGTGATGTCTCGCGTCGCGCCTGCCACTGCTTCTACTGCACCATCTGCGCCCAAAAGCGGTACAAAAATGTATTCATAGGCGCGTGTGCCAATTGCGCTAGTGTAGGGCGTTTCATCCTTAATCGGCTGGCGGGTCTTGATGACTTGTTGAATTTGTTGCTGAAGTCGGGTCGCTAAATCGGTGGGATAATCTAGCTCAAAAAAGGTCTTTCCCAAAGCTTCATCTGCTGTTTTCTGCCAAAGATTGAGCAACGCCGGACTGACATACGTGAAACGTCCTGACAGATCGAAGGTGTAAATAAAATCGGGAATTGCAGCAACGATGGCATCGAACTTTCGCAGTTGCCGTTCGAGTTCGGTGCGACTCTCAAGCGAAACGGCTTCAGCATGAGCACGTTCAACGGCTGCCCAGGTCTGCTCTGCGGTTTCTTCAACTCGTTTGATCTCGTCTTCTGTCCACTGGCGAGGGTTTGCCTGATGCACCGCCAGCAACGCGACGAATTGCTCGTTCTTGATCAGCGGCACATCAATATGCGCGGCAATATCGATCGCTTGATAACTTGTCTTCTGGCTGGCTGTGTATTTAGGGTAGTTTGCCACATCAGGAACGATCGCCGTTCGCCCCGCGAGATGATCGTCTGTCAGGTTGCGTCCGAAGTCTTCCAGATCGTAAAGCCCGCTCAGTTCGGCAACATTGTTCGCGTAGTTTTTATGAACGATGACTTCCTTACCGCCTGGTAACACTTCAACATAAATGACGCGGCTTGCGCCTAGAGACTCGCCCAGAATGCGGGCTGCGATCGCCTGAATCTCATTAGCATCTGTCAGCGGGCGCAGTGCATTGGTGAGCTTGACTCGAAACGCATCGGCCCCGGCAGCTTGACGTAAGGCGGCTGTTTGAGTGCGGTGCTGCGACAGATCGGATTCTAGCGCCGTCTTTTCTGGCGGGCTGGCTCGATCGAGTTCTGTCAACAGGATCTGCACAGCCGTTTTCAGGCTGTCTGACCAGGTTTCGACCGCCCCCAGCGGCGTTTGCGACCAGTTGTGCGATCGCATCAGCATCGCCGTCGCGCTATCGCCTGCAAATAAGTTTTTAGGATTGGCCCCCTCTACTGCATCACTCACACACCCTGCCTCTCTGAAAAATACTGAGCGAAAAGCTTTTTGCTGCCCTCTCGAACGACGCTTGAAGATGATTGGCCCAATTCCGCAACCAGCGTCCGAATTTGCTTTAATGCTAAAGGGGAGGGTTGAATCCGTTTATTTTCCCAACGATTAATCGTCTCGTAAGCAACACCCAGCGATTCTCCGAGTTGCACTTGGGTCAGTTGGGTTAGTTGCCGAAGTTCACGAATAAGATGGCTAACCTCTGGTTGCACCAGTACAACAGATTGTTTGGACACCGAACTTTTAGAAGATTTCATACAGTTTAAATACATGACATCTGTCATATTCAATATCCGCCAAAAAGTAAGCAGACTGATCTCCCTTAAGAAGGAGTTCTTAAACCCCATCGACCGTCTTGTACTTACGGGATGTCTAGATTCGCTGCTTGTATTGATTGAATCTCGCCGAACTTAAACAAATTTTGAGCCCAAAAAGAGCATGGAACTAGCTTTATAGAACCCATGTTGAACCTTTTCATAAAAAATAAGGCGAACAAACAAGCCGTTTTACATAACTCAATAGCCACAAGACGATAAATCAGGAGGCAATGCCGACTAAAGATTGAAAATCCCTATGGCACAAGGCTTACAGTTAGAGCAATAGATCTCAAATGGGTTCTATAGCGTTAGGGTCACAGGGATTTGGCGCTAACTCGAATAGACTTCCCTGTTGCGGTTGGTCAGCGCCTTCAGATTGTTGGTGTTCAAAAATGCGTTGTTTCCAGCTCTTTAGCGCCTCACAACTCATCGTTAGTTGAGGAGATTTAGCATAGCTAGGTTTGGGGTGAAATTCCGAGAAAAGTTCGAGTTGTGGCACGGCTTCAAAAGATTAGTTGGACGATCGCTGCTGTAAAGTTTAGCTCACTGAAATTCTGCCAAACACCACGCTCCCGGTAGTAATGTCTCCAAATATGGAACTGGCTACTGTCACAATTATACCAAACTGATGACCGTGATTCTTTAAAAAACTAGAGAATTCATGAATGGAAATCAGGAGAATTTGGAAATTCTGTCACAGATTCTTTAGCTTTTCGATGTAAATGAAGGTTTATTTAGCCGAGTTTCGGAAACCGTCGCCTTCACCTTGCCTATCTATTCGATCGATTCTTAGCTCTTCATAACAAATCGAACCAAATCACAGCAATTTATAAAGAAATGCTACGTCAGCTTTTGCGCTTCTTACGAGCTAACAATCCAGGGCAAAAGAAAACCATTATGCTTCGCTTTGGGGTGATGATGTTTTTGCTCTTTAACTATGAGAATCTATCAGCATATAAAATTGCAGAATCTGTTTAACTACTGACCACTGACCTCTCATTCTACTGGGAGGTCAGAACTCATACTAACCCTCAAACACATGGCAAGAGATTTAAGTGCTTACAATGTACCAGCCAACTGCTGCTATTCCTGCCCGTTTGGTGGGAAGAAACCGATGGCGCTATGCGCCCCGCAAGCTACGAACTATCCCCCGAGCGACTGACTTATTATTACGACCAACTCCTCAATAGCGGCTCCCAGCACTTATGCCATAGCGCAGAAAAAACTATTTGCCGAGGCGGACGTACTATCCAACTCCGATGGTTTTGTTTGATTGGTATCATTGAAGAACCTACCGATGAAGCTTTCAATCAAGCTGTTGCAGAAATTGAATTGAAGAGAAACAAAAACGATAGAAACAATGGAAAAACAGAAAACATTTCAGAAACACATTGATTTGTTTCTGAAACCCAAAGATTGTTTCTTCTTGTACAATCCCTCTAATTGGTGTCCGGGCTGGGCGATTGGTCAAATTGAGCTTCCTATTCCTACTAGCTATTCCCGCTGCTTGACTTTGGTTCGGGATGCTGAAGGTGGCTGCCATTGGGTTTCCGCTAAAAATGTTGCCATTCGCGGGGGCAATCATCGTCAAACTTACCTTTTCGATACTTACGCAGCAAATGCTTTCGATTGGGCAAAAATCAACAGTTTCAGTGCAATTGTCTGGTGATTCTATGGAAACCTTAAAAATTACTCAAGAACACATTACTTGGTTTACTGAACCAAAAGACTGTTTCTTTTACTATGGAAACCATTGGTGTCCCGGTTGGGCAGTTGGGGCAATTGAACTTCCGATCGTTCCCTGTTACTCCCGTTCCTTTACCTTAACGTGAGTTCGGGTTAAGCAGAACAGAGCAAGTTTTTATCCATGGCGATTCCTGGCTTTTTGGGTTGATGGCAATAAGCAATCAACCCACAGATAATATTGACAAAGCAGTTAACGGGGGAACGATGTCGGGAATGCTCAATCTGAGAAATATTCTTTAACTGGTCAATAACAGTCTCAACAACAGCACGTTTTCGTAACAGCAGACGATCACTCAAAGACATCAAACGTTGTTTCATATTGCGTTTGAGTTTAGTAATCACTTGCACACCGACGCTTGCCATCAATTCCTCAAACATTTTTTTGGAGATGTAACCCTTGTCAGCAAACACTTTGCCAAACAGATGTTGCAACAAGTCAGGCACAGGTTTTCGGTCGTCTACATTACCAGGCGTAACTTGAAAGTTAAGTAACTCGCCTTGATCGTTGATGACTAGATGTAACTTTAAACCAAAGAACCAATCGACAGAGGTTTTCCCGCGAGCAGCGACATCTTTAAACACTTTGTGCTGGCTGATCCTGCGGTTATGACAGACTTTCAGGCAAGTGGAATCCATGAAGCTAATTCCTGTGCAAGCACCAAAGCAAGAGCCCAGATACGCGCATAGGGGGACGAGTGTATCCGGGACCCATTCAATGAAGCGATTATAACTAACCAACTTGGGAAAATGGCTCTGCCATTGGGTTTGGACTCGTTCAAGGTAATAACTTTTGAAATTCCGGTAATACGACTGGTGAAACCCGATCAGAATAGTCATAATTTCACTCAAGCATAAGCTGCGCTTGCGTTGGCGCACTTGCAAATCATGACCTATCAGTTGACTTTGCCATTGATGTTCAAAAACTTGGCAGAAGTCATCGACCGAGCAAAATAGTTCTTCTACAGTAGGCATAAGGCAATCCAGGTTACTTGGTTGGTTGGTACCTCTAGGCTACCTGTTTTGCCCCTTTTTTGGTTTTTCCTTATCCCGAACTCACGTTACCTTAGTTCGAGATTGTACTGGCGAAAGTCATTGGTTTTCTGCCAACAAGGTTTTGTTTCGTGGTGACAATCATTTATTCGACAGTTACATCGGAAACAGTTTCGATTGGGCAAGAATTCACACTTTCCAGCCTCTGGTTTCCTAACTTCTTACCCGACAGCAGCGGTTTACCAGTTCGCTACTGGTTTTTTATGTCAAACTCCCCCGTTTCCAACACTAATGCTGATTCACTTTCTTTAGTTCAGCACAGATTTGTTATCTGTTACGCCTATTATTCGATCGCTGCTGCTACCGAACATGGTAGTATTCTGTTCTTGGCTAATTATGAAACTCCTGAATGGATTACTGATTTTGAAGAAGCCTATTTCTTTGATACTAAGGAAAAAGCCGAAAAAGTAGTTACGACGTTACAGGACAACTTTAAAGTTAATAATTTTCCCAAAGATTCTGTCTCTATTATTTTAGTTAATTGGTCAGAGTCCGTTTAACATTTTTGGCTTTTATCTCTATAACAAATGGGGATAAAAGTCAACTTTTTGGTGTATAAACTCAAAAATAGAAAAGGGATATAAGCTAAAAAATAATTTATTAGTTGATTACTGACATGGTGTTAACAGCAGGACTAGCCACAAAACTACTGCGCCAAACGATCGCCGATTACAATTTCTGGCCTCAATCCGAAGGCGACTCATTGTTGTCAATTAAAAGAGGGAAGCAGCCATTTGATGACGTAGCTATTCTCGCCAGAGATGCTTCAATGCGGAGAGCTGCCATCAAGGCGCTGAATCCCGAAGCCCCTACTTACAAACCTCCGGCAAATCGGGCAATTTCTTATCAAACCCTTGATGAACTCTTCCAGCCTTTGATTAGAAATGCGCTGACCGAGTTGGCGACAGTTACTCAGAATCAAGGGTTGACAATGGACGGAACTGTTCCGGCAGAGGCGGTTTTTGGCATTTTAATGCCGATCGAAGCTATCGAATATCTGACTGAACTTTACCAAGTTTTCAGCCAGTTACAGAATCCCAAAGTTATCCGGGTTTCTGATGATGCTAGTCCCACTCCCGACGCTTACACCAGTCTGATGATTGTCGGAGAGTCAATGGAACTTGAGGTTATTATCGCTCAGACTCTTTTGATTCAGACCTGATTCCCCACCAAACGCGGGATTGTTAAGCGCGAAACCCCAATTCTTCTCTCTCAAAGCTAGTTTCAGCCTTGCTTCAGTAATCTCTTTCTTGGTACGCCGATGCCAAGAAAGGGATTGTTTGTCTATCAAATTTTAGGCGGTTAAGCTAATGCCAATTAGAATCACATCTCCCACTCAACCCAGCATTCAAGTCGGAGGATTGCCCTATTCTCTCCCCGTTACAGCAGTCACTGACACTAACACCAATACCGATGTTCGTTTCAAATTGAATGGTGTAGTTGTTGGGACAGATACCACAGCCACAAATGTAGGAACTACTGCTGCACCTATCTATCAATTTGGAATGTCGATTCCAATTAATACCGCAGGTGTTCACCTAATTGAAGTCGAGGATATTTCTGGAACAGCTCCAGTTACAGTTCGATCGACCGCTCAAATCAATTTTGAAGTCAAGGTCAATGCTCCAACAATTGCCTTACGCGCTCCTGTTCTTTACTCAGGACAAACTGTAGTAGTTGCTGATGTAGCATATCCGCCAACTAACTCTTTTGTCCGTTTCACTCTCAATGGCACAATTATCAAAGAATCTCCTTGGATTCCATTCGAGACAGCCATCACACAAAATGGAACTCTACGCGCTGATTTGATGGTTGGCACGAGTGTTGTTGCGACCGCTTCTCGGGATGTTACTCTTATTCCTCCAGAGCCGGCAATCGTTGGGCCACAAGGTCCGATCGGCTTAACCGGTCCGGCTGGTCCGATCGGGCCTCAAGGCATTCCCGGCGAAAAAGGCGATCGTGGTGATGTTGGTCAGCCTGGAACTCCCGGCGCAACAGGCGCAACAGGTAATCCTGGCGCTCAAGGGATTCAGGGAATTCCGGGAAATCCCGGCGCGAATGGTGCAGATGGTATGCCCGGTGCAGCAGGTGCACCCGGTGCGATCGGTCCTGCTGGTGCTGTCGGCCCGCAAGGTATTAAAGGTGATCCAGGAAATCCCGGCGCGGATGGTCAACCCGGTGCAGTAGGTGCGATCGGGCCGGCTGGTGAAACAGGAGCACCAGGTCAGAAAGGCGATCAAGGAATTGCCGGCACTGCTGGCGCGACTGGTGCGATCGGTCCGATCGGCCCGAAAGGTGATCAAGGAAATCCGGGTGTTGATGGCGTAGCAGGTTCTCCCGGTGTAGCCGGTGAAAAAGGCGAAGCAGGCAGTCAAGGAATTCAAGGCATTCAAGGTTTGACGGGCCCGGCTGGTAGTCCAGGGCCTCAAGGAAATCCAGGCATTCAAGGTGAACCGGGCGAACGTGGTTTACCAGGCACCCCCGGCGCAACTGGTGGTGAAGGTTTACAGGGTCAGCCTGGGATTGCCGGCCCGCAAGGCGAGAAAGGCGATATTGGTAATCCAGGCATCCCTGGCGTTCCCGGTGAGAAAGGCGATCGAGGCGATCAAGGTCTAGTTGGCGCTACTGGCTCTCAAGGAAATCCAGGCTTAACCGGCCCACAAGGCAGTCCCGGAATTCAAGGTGAACGTGGCGATCAAGGAATTCCCGGTGATATGGGCGCAACCGGCCCGGCAGGTTTAACCGGCCCGCAAGGCGCTCCCGGCATAAAAGGCGATCGAGGTGATCAAGGCATTCCCGGCACAGTCGGCCCTGCTGGTGATATTGGTTTAACTGGCCCGCAAGGTCAAAAAGGCGATCGTGGCGATCAAGGCATCGCTGGCGACATGGGTTCTGTCGGCCCGATTGGTTTGACAGGGCCACAGGGTTCTAAAGGCGATCGTGGCGATCAAGGAATTCCCGGCGATATTGGCGCTACAGGTTCGATCGGTTTGACGGGCCCGCAAGGTCAAAAAGGCGATCGAGGTGATCAAGGAATTGCTGGCGATATGGGCGCTACTGGCGCTACTGGCCCGATCGGTTTAACCGGCCCCGCAGGTCCAAAAGGCGATCGCGGTGATCAAGGAATTGCAGGCGAAATGGGTTCGCAAGGTTTGCAAGGTAATCCCGGCACTCCCGGCGAACGTGGACAGCAAGGAATTCAAGGTATACCGGGTGATATCGGCCCGACTGGTCAAATGGGGCCGGCTGGTGCAACTGGACCACAAGGTGCAACAGGCGCACAAGGTTCTCAAGGGCGACCCGGCTTGATTTGGCGTGGAAATTGGAGCCCAACATTCCAATACGCCATGTTTGATGCTGTTGCCTATAACGGAAGCAGTTATATTGCCACCGGCCCGAGTTTGAATAATCCACCGCCGTCGATCTTCTGGACTTTGGGAGCTAAACAAGGCGATCAAGGTTTGCAAGGACTTCCGGGAGCTAAAGGTGACACAGGAGCGATCGGCCCAACTGGTTCAACTGGCGCTCAAGGAATTCAAGGTGCAACTGGTTCCGCTGGAGCACAAGGGCCGACTGGACTCAAAGGTGACACTGGTTCAACAGGTGCAACCGGAGCTACTGGCGCGACTGGTGCGACTGGTGCGACTGGAGCGCAAGGAAATCCAGGTGTCGCTGGTGCAACTGGTGCGATCGGTCCTAAAGGTGATGTTGGGGCGACTGGTGCAACTGGTGCGATCGGCCCTAAAGGTGATACTGGAGCGCAAGGAATTCCCGGCGCTGCGGGTGCAACTGGTGCTAGAGGTGAAGCCGGAGCTACTGGTGCAACTGGTGCAACTGGCGCTGCGGGAACTCAGGGTGTTATGGGCCCGAAAGGTGCAACTGGTGATACTGGTGCAGCGGGCGCTCAGGGAATTCAAGGCGTTGCTGGACCAACTGGACCAACTGGAGCTACAGGAGCTACGGGTGCAACTGGCGCTACTGGACCAGCCGGGCCAGCAGGCATTGTTTGGTCAGCACCAATTTCTTTGCCTTTATCGTGGAACGTAACAGGCAATGTAACCTATCAAACCTGTGGCAAATTAGTTCGAGTTAACGTAGATGTGCTTATCCAATACGCCAACATTTCCGGCATGATTATCTGTGGAAATATGCCAGCTACTGTCTTTAACACCTGGTTCCATTCCACAGCAATGATTTTCAAGCCTGACTTAACAATTGCTGCTACTGGTCAATGGGGATTGATGAGATTCCAACCAAATAACCGAGATTTGGCTCTTATGTTTGACAAAATCGTGAACGAACAAGTCCGATGCGTCAGCAATTTCATCATGGCAGTTAACTAAGAAAAACCATGACTTTTGTAGCAGAAGTACCAAATACTTACAATCCAGCTAAAGAATACATGGTTGGATTCTGGCTAAGCAGTCCTAAACTCAACGGAGTTCGCTGCATTTACACGCGGGACGGCATTTCACGCGGATTAAGAAGCCAGACTTTGACCACACGATTTGTAGGATTCGATCGACTTGAGTTAGCTTGTCGCGCCATCTGTGACGCTAACAATTTGTCTTTCCTTGACGGTGAGCTGTTCATTCCTGGTAGAACTTTCGAGGAGCTTACGGTATTAATTCGCGATCGAGCCACCTATGAACTTAATGAAAAATTTGCTGTTGAATTCCGAGTTTCTGCTGTTGGTTCGGCAACAAATCCCGCCCTAACAGCACAACAAATGATGAATCTCATGCAACAAATCATTCCGGCACAGGGAATGATTAGTTTGATTCCTCAAAAACTCATTGGGAACACACCTCTAGGCGTTCTGGATGAAGCAACCACCGTTCTAAATGCTGGAGGAACTGAAGGAATCATCCTCAGAAATCTGGACTCAGTTTATTCTGGACTGCGATCGGACAATCTTCTTAAAGTGAAGGGGATAACAAGCGGAATCTTTACTGTTGTCGGATTTACGCAAAATCCAATAGTGGGTTACGTGAGTTATATGTCCGTTGAAGGCATGGTGAATGGAGTTAATAAAGTTTCTCGTGTTTACGGCTTAAACGATGAAGAGGAACAAGATCTCTGGATGAACAGAGATTCTTATATCGGCAAACAAGTTCAAATAGTTTACATGGGTTTGACATCAACAGGCAACCTCCGAAGCCCTGCTTTGGGTCGATTTGTTTAATGAGGAGCAACAAAGATGTTACTGCAATTAGCAAATACTTACAGTCCTACCAAAAACTATGGTGTTGCTGAATGGCTCAGTAGCCCCAAACTGGATGGAGTGCGCTGTTTGTATGAGAACCCGACCAGTGGATTGAGGAGTCGATCGGGCTTGACTCGATATTCAGGATTGACCGAAATTGAGCAAATCTGTGAAAGCATCCGGCTAGCCAACAATTTGTCTTTCATTGACGGTGAGCTGTACATCCCCGGAGAACCTTTTGATAAAATTTCTGGGATTGCTCGATCGACGAAAACTACAGCAACCGTTGTCGAAGCGAAACAGAGGATGGAATTTCGCATCTTTGCGATCGGCTTCACTCAATATCCCAACATCGTGGCAGCCAATGAATATAGCCAGGTTCAGCAAATCTTTCCGGCAATGGGGAAGGTTAGCTGCGTTCCGCAGAGGTTGATTCAGAATAATCCTCTGGTCATTCAAGCGGAAGCCGACTCAATCAAATCATCAGGACAATCGGCTGAAGGAATAATGTTGCGGAACCCAAATTCTGTTTATTTTCAGGGTCGATCGATCGCACTTTTGAAGGTCAAGAATTTTGTGAAAGACCGCTTGCCCGTTACCGGGTTCACCAAAGGCACAGGGAAATATTCTGCGTCGTTGGGCAATCTCTTAGTTGGCGGCACTCTCAACGAGCGAATTGTCAATGCCAGAGTCGGGACTGGATTTACTGATGCGGAGCGATCGACTATCTGGGCTAACCAAGCTAATTATATGGGCAGAATAGTCGAAGTTATCCATCTTGGCATTACTGCTACGGGTGCTTTGAGACACCCCGTATTTTCTGCTTTTGTTTAAACTTGCTAAGAAATTCTAACCAATTCTTAGAAATTGTTAGAAACAAGAAACATGAAAAAAACCTGAGCTTGGGTGCAGTGACTCAGGTTTTTTTTATGCAGTTGGTTCGCCGCCGATTCAGTTTAGCTGAAGCTCTTCTTATTGAACCAGTCCCACAAGTTCAGGAATGCTCCCTGCTAATTTCCAACCAGTGGCAGCAGAGTAGATTGGAGTATTTGCACCAACTCCCCACTTGGATAGATCCTGGCTCGGAACTTCGATAAAGCTACCGTCTGGGGCTTTGATTTGCCAGATAATTGGTGGTGCCGAAGGAGTAAGCAATTCTGCTGGAATTGGAGGAGGCAAAACAGGAGCCGTTGGAGCTGCTACCGGGGCTGGTGCGGGAGCTGCTACGGGAGCTGGAGTCATTACAGGGCTTGCTACTGGAGTTATTTCAGTCGAAGTGGTTTCAGTCGAAATTTCAGAAGCATTTGTACCGGCATAAACCCTTTCAAGGAACTTCCTGTCAAACGTAATCTTCGGTCGGCGAGTAGGCTTGTAAGTGGTTGGTTTGCCTGTTCTTGGGTTTCGTCCTTCCCGTTCTGGTTTTTCAATCAAAGAGAAAGTGCCAAACCCTTCGATTTTGATATCCTTTCCGCTTTCTAGAGAAGCTAGGACACTGGAGATAACTTCTCCAAATGGAAGATTTTCAACAACTGAAGCCATAATTAAAATTTGGATTGAGATAGACGCTTAATTTGATTATGCCTTAATTATTTTAAATGCACAATAAATCAGACAAATTATTACTCATTTTTTGCCATTTTTGAGTCTCAAATAAGTGAAAAAGTGGTGGTATTTACCACTTGTCGTAAATACCACTTACTATTAATTGGGTGGCAAACCAAAATCTTCGGGCCCGTAAAGACCTGCTGGGAAATTGCCTTCTAAGAAGTCAATCTGTTCTTGCGTCAGCGATTCGTTGTACAAGCGGACAGTTTTAGTAGTGATTCTTCCTGACTCATCCATAAGTTTGGCATCGGTGTAGCAGCGCATGGAACGAGTTTCACCGATCGCAACCTTACTTCGATATTTTTCACCAACCCATCCAAGGGGAAAATAGCCAATATTTTTGGTACTTTCGGGATACCTCATATCGATCGCTAATTCCATTCGCGCGGCTTGCTGACCCACAGCAGGTTTGAGACGCTGGACAATGCGAATGAGTACATTCTGTCCAGTCCATTCACCTCGGCTCCAGACATTGGGTTCTTGTTTGTGAACATTAAAGACACCGAAGTAGGGCAGAGTATCAGGATTCTCTTGCAATTCAGTCACGATTTCTTCCCGGAATAAGTTAAACACCAGCGACCCAGTGCTGAGCTCAGTAGCCTTAAAGTGCACCGCGCGCCAATAAGCAGCAGCCCAAGATTTATCGGTATAAGCCTGGCCTTGGGCATCAGCAAATTGTTCAAGGGCTGAGTTTTTGAGAGCCTGGTATTTAGCGGAGACTTCCCGGAGTTTGGTAGTGTCACCCTCATTTTCTTCCTTCCATCTGATCGCAGATCCCATCTCTGAGCCATATCCCTTGCGCTGTTCAAACGCAAAATCCATCTGTTCTTGGGCTACCTCTACACCTACAAACAGCGCATTGTGAAACGAGTTGATATCGATGTTAGTTTCTAGCTGAGCTGGCCGCCAGTAGGAGTTAACCACTTTGACGAGCCGGGAGATGGTATCGATCGCATCATTGGCAACCGCACAGGGTCGAGTTAAAAAAGTGTCCTTCTCCTTAAAATCTTTGAGCCACGGAATTTTGCCCGCGTCTCCCAGACCGTTGAGATAATCAGTAACCGCCTTCAAACCCTTATCGTTATTGGGATATGCCGATTTGAGGGAATCAACCGCGATTTGAAGTTCCTGACTCAGGAAATTGATGATAGCCATCTCTTTTGGCTCAGTCTGCATTCCTCCCGGCGGGATGTTCAGGACTATTCCTTCTACCCCCGCTGCTCTGGCGCGACCCAGAAGTGAGGCAACTACACCGGTGATGTCGTTCATCGAATTGATCGCGACTTCTTGGAGTGTTCCCGTCAGCGCCATTTTAGGAAGTTTGTCAACTTCGGGAGGTTTGTCGAAATTGGCGATCGCATCTCTCAGCGCCGGATATTGATCAGAGGCGATGAGCTGAACGAAATCACCATCAAAATCTCTTCCCAGACCCAGCATCAGTTTGGTGGATGCCGCCATGAGGTTCGTTCCCCGCGCATAAGTGCCTTCAATTCTGTTAATCCACAGTTGACAATCTCCCCAATGCCTCATGGGATTGCAGAATACGATGTACTCGCCAGGAGCCATCCCAGGTGCACAAAAAACTTTCTCAGTAAAAGTAGTTTTTCCGTCTTTATCAGTGATTTCGTATTTCTGGAAATATTCATCTGGCTGCGACATCAGCGACCAAAAACGAACCCCGGCTGCTTTGGCTAAGTTAAGCCAAACTGCCTGAAGTCTTTCTGCTACTTTGCCTGTGATGTAAGGATGAAGCAGAAGTCGTCCTTTGATATCGTATTTAATTATCTCCATTGCAGTATTGACATATTCAGCTTCTGACTGAATACTATCGCCTTGTTCGCGTTCTTGTTCGGCTTCTACTTGATGGATTCTCAACTCTTTAGCCAGAGCTTGAATTGAGTTAGTAGCTGCTGCTAATTTTTCACATTTTTCTCGGAGTCGGCTGATTATTCTGTCTTGTTCCAGAGTTTCAAACTTGAACCATTGAAATAGCATCCAACCCGCTTTCGCCGTGCGTTTTTCTCCTTCAAATACCAATCCACAAAGTAGTTTTTGTCTATAGTTTCCGAGTGGGGGTTTGTTGCCTTTTAGTGAACTCCACGGGATGACTAAATCATAGCCAGAGCCATCTAACTCTGGATTGTGAGCGATCGTTCCTTTGGCTACCCACTTCTTAAATGAGGCTATCCGAAATTGGAGTGGAATTCCTTCGTCATTGGGTAAGTGAACATCCCCTGTGCCAAGTATAGTAAGAAACTCCTTAGACCCTTTAGCATGGCTGTCTCCGCTGTTCCAGTGTCTACCATTAGTGGGGTCATCTTGGGGATTACCTTGAGCATCACGCCGGGTATCATCTACAATGACAAAGTTAAATTCTCTACCTACTAAGTGTTTGCATCCGGTGTGCATAATGCTCCCGTAAATGATGCGTTTCCATTGCTCAGTTCCTTTGCTACCATAGTAGTTTGAGCCGATCGGAGCCATATTAAAAGTGAATCTCCCGTGGTTACGAGAGCCACTAGCTAAGTCCAGGATATATCGATCGTTCTTATTAGCAATAAAGGGGTCGAGAAGAGCCGCATTCTTGGTATCTTCGGGGATTTGTCCAATACAAAATCGCTCTTTGCCAGCGTCTTGATGCCAGCCAGAGAGAAGGATATTGCGGAGAGTTACTTTAGGAGTGTTTGACCATTGTTTAAGAACACAATCCCAAACTGACCAAACAGCAGTAGTAGCAATTTGTCCTAAGCTCTCATCAACCCAAGAATATTCAAGGTCGTAATCCGTAGGCATATTAGTCGCCAAAGTAAAATTTTCCTGTTGCTATTTTAGCAACTTTGTCCCCTCCTAATGTGGTAATAATATCGTCCTTGGGAATAAGAATGGGTTCATCAGGATTGGTTAAATCATAGCCAAGAATAAATTCGCGTTTAGCGTTTAGTCCAACTCCGATAATTTTCTCGATCGGCACAAGAGCTTTATTTTTTAAACTTCTTGCATTACTCTTCAATTTCTCCAAAATTTCAACTTGATTCGTGTCGTACATATGCGATAACGACAAGTTAAACTTTCTTGGTGTGTTATCACCAATATCTGCGAAAACGTAAAGGAATTCAGCAAGATCGGTTCGGTTTCTCATGGCTGTGGCAATGATAACGGCTGCACCAATTATAGGAGCTGCCCAACTCATCAAATAAGCCCAACCACTTGCTTGCATTCCTGTAGTACCAAAGAGCCGGGGCAACAAACTTACTCCAGCTTTCAGAGCAGATGCCGCTAAATAACGAACCGCTTCAGCACCGCCTGAACTGCCCGATAATTTTAGGACGATCGACACCACGGTATTCGTCAGCGCTGGCAACAAAACTGCGGGAATATTGAATGATTTCAGGAAAAAACTCCCTAGCAGCCAACTGGCAATGCTTGTGAGCACACCCACTGCCCCTGCGATCGTAGCTGCTCCACCTACTGCGATCGGTACTAATGCACTGTTCAACACGGGCGGACGGCTGTAAATGGAGCTGATGGAGTGGTTGTAGGTTGAGCTGATGGAGTATGGATTGTGAGCAATGATGTTAGGAATCGTGTTCGTAGTCATAGCAATTCGTGCTGCCTCTGCCCGTCGGATACGTGCGCGAGCGTTCCGGCGTGGATTCCCGGTCAGAGATTCTATCGTTGCTAAAATCTCTGCCTTAAGTTGCTCGACTCTAGTAAGAGCTTGTGATTTCCATGTATCTATTTGAGCTTCGGCTGTGGCTCCCCCTTGCTGAATCGCTCGAATGTCGGCATCGATCGAGTCGATCGTTACTGATAGTTGAGGTAAATTCAACGATTCGTTGTACGCCATCACCGATGTTTCATAAATTATCCTTTCTCTTGTTGATGGAAGGAGACTTGCTAATTCTTGCTGACCTTTGCCGGCTAAGTTTGTGAATGCTTTGCTGTTGTAAGCACGGTTAACTCCATTCACCGTTTCGAGAAATACCAAACTGCAATCAATCACGGTATTTCCTACCGTTTGGGATGCTACTAATAAGTCTTTGATACCTGCCATCACTGGATTTGCCATAATAAATTGGATATGGGGCAAACTAAAATACCAATCTTTTCCGTTAGTTACTCCTTGATTGACAGCATCAGCTACTGTCAGAATGGGTTTTCCTGCCCATACATTTTCGGCAAGTTGTGCTCGTAAATAATCAAATTGACTCATCGTTTTGCCCTAATCTTTGCCCTAAAGTTTAGCTTATTTTAACATACCCCAAATGGACATTGTAACTATTTAACAATGCCCAATTCGGGATTAAGTTAAGCTAAAATTGCAGGCTTCAAGAACTGACACTTTGTTCTTTGGCGAGTCGATCGCACTCACTCAACTCAGGAGTTGAATTCCGCGACAGCCACAGCCATGTGATGTCATGAACTTTTACTAACTTATCAAGTTCTTCCCACAAATCTTGGTTAGCGTTACGTTTCCAACCTTTAGCCATCGTATTTACGACGTAAGTTGAATCCGAGAATAGTGTAACTTTGCAAGGTTTCTTGAGAGCTTTCAAAGCTTCGATTGCTGCTGTTAATTCCATACGATTGTTAGTAGTGGTTGTGTCAGATTTACCACTAATTGCTTTTTTATTGGACTTACCAGGAATTGTGAGGATTGCAGCCCAACCACCAGATCCAGGATTTCCTGAACAAGCACCATCACAATGAATATTAACCACACTTTGTGTTTCAGTTACTGTTGCTGTCATTGACTTAATAAAAAGAACATCAAAATCTAAAAGCGAAGCTACCTGAAACCTTAATTATTGCTATAATATAACAAATAATTGAGAGTTTTTATGTCAGATAACACAGATTTGTTGAAAGAAAATGCGCGTTTATCCGTGATTAATTCAGAATTGTTGATAGAGAATTCTGACTTGTTGACGCAGAATACTGAATTAACAATGTACAATACGGAACTGATAATAGAAAGTTTGAGAGTACAAGCAGAAAATCTGAGACTAACTAAGCGGTTGGAGCAAATGAACTACTTAGCAAAAGCAATGTATCAGGATTTTAAACTCGATCGACCTAATGGAACTTTGACTGAAAATAATAGACAATCATTAGAGCTGGAGAGTGGCGGAACAATCTATTTGGTTCAGTATGTCGATCGAAATGGGAAATCGTACATATCAACAGAAGGTTTAACACCAGAAGGTGATATATCTCCTAAGCTTTATTATTTCGGGTACGCTGTGTTTTTCATGGTAGAAGAACTGGTACGACAAGGGTTTAGTAGTCTGCCTGAGAGATTTTCTAAGTTGTTCGATCGAAACCCAAAGTTTATGAACTATGTCGTCAAAGAGTTTGATAGGGTGATGGCAATGGATTATCTATAAGCCCATTTAAAAAGTTCAGAAGCGGTCAAAGAACAGAAAATCTGATGTTTGGTTGAAGAAAAAGCTCTCTGGGCTTCATGGACTAAGCGATTGATATCCGCCATAAGTAGAGAATCAAGCTGGTTCTGGTTCATAAAATCAGCAATATAAGCAGACATCAGGTAAGTATTAGCCAGAATTAGCTTTTTAGGTTCTTCTTCCAGCATTAAAATTTCAGTTGCTGATGTACCGATGACAAAAACCCCATTAGCAAAGTCAGGATGTTTCGATTTAGTGCTAAAAGTTTTCCACTTGCTAGGAACTTCAATTTCGTTCAGTACAGAATCTGAAGAATAATCAAAGTAATCAGCAACCAGTGCAGCAACGAAAGTCTTAAGAATAACTTCGTTGCTGTGCTTATAACTATAACTGCTATTTTCTAAAATTTTTCTAGCTGCTACGGCTACACTCCAGGCTTTTATTACGGTAGAATGAAGAGAAACTACTGTTAGTTCAATTTCTTTATTTCGATCTATTGCTAAGTAAACCGCATGACCATCAACACCTTCTAACTGGGCAATAAAACATCGCAAAATTACCTTTTGACACCTATTCATCTCCAGAAACAATTTACGTGTGTTTCTGTTTTTGTTTTTGTTTCTGTTTTTGATTTTCGTTTTCATGATTTTATTGAGCTACAAATTAAGGGACGTTTTACTTATGGACAATCGTAGCAAAGAACGGTTTGAAAAACACATTATCAGCAAAGATAATTGCTGGTTAACAGATTTGTGGGCGAATGACAAGGGTTATGGTCAATTCCATCTAAAGAGAAGCCGGATGAATGCTTCTCGTGCAAGTTTTCTGATATACAACGGGGACATACCTGAAGGTATGTTTGTATGTCACAAATGCGATAATCCACCTTGTGTAAATCCTGAGCATTTATTCCTCGGCACTCATACAGAAAATATGAGAGACATGGTAGAAAAAGGACGCTCTAATAGAGGTTCTAAAAACCCTCAGTCTAAATTGACCGAAAAAGAAGTTTTTCAAATCAAAGCTTTGTTAGTTGAAACTAACTTAACGGTTGAAAGAATCAGTATATTATTTGATGTTTCCCAACGAACTATCGCATACATCAAACAAAACGATATCTGGAAACACGTTAATTATATTGCTAACAGCAATTTGAGTAACACCAACCCCGATGTAAACAAAAACAGTAACAGAAACAAAAACAAAAACAAACCTTTAGAATGGAAACAATTGAGTTTATTTGACTAACTAAAGCAATCCCATAATTAGCAAATGTCGATAAACTACAATTTCCTCAATCCCCACTTGGCGACCGATTGACTTCATGGATTGCTCATCCATTCTCAAGCTAAGGATGCGCTCTCTCAGGGCTTCAATTTCCTCAGCCGACCGAGTAGGTTCTACTTGCTTAGGCTGTAAGTTCCATACCCTGATACTGCGCTGTACCTTGGCTGCTGTCGTATTGGTATATTTGGCTATCTCGGAATAAGACAGCCCTTGACGCTACAAACAGATTTGCTCTTCTACATTGCTCATCTAAGTAAGGAAGCTAGAAATTGGAGACGCATCAAAGGAACAGTCGCTTGGGGAACACAAATTGATAAGCCTGTTAGGTTGATTGCTTCTGCCCTGCCCGGAGTTCTGCGTTTTACTCCTGGGTTGGCAGGCGGGGCATTGAATCGCCACCATTGTTCATAATGCAGTCCAGCCAGGTACTCGGGAAAGACATCATCCAGAGGCATAGCTCCGGGTTTAGTTTCTGGGTACTTGGTAAACGACCTTGCAATTTCAATCTGTGTTCCAAGTTGTTTTGTCCAGCCCTGCCACCCTTTCCTTTGCTGGAGGGCAAAGTGGTTAGCGTAGGCAATGACAAACACTCTTTGCCTCTCATGTACCGCACCGCACTCCGACGCGCTGATAACTTCAACTTCTGTTTGATAATGAGCCATTCGGAATCCGGCAAGGATTGTTCGTAGCCCTCGATCGATGAGTCCGACTGGATTCTCCACCAATACAAAACTTGGTCTACCGAGTATGATGCAGCGCAGTGCTTGGAACCATAGACTTGATTCAATGTGAACGAGTCCGGTTTTAGTTCCGGCTCTTGATGTCCCTGTGCAAGGGAATGAGATGGTGTAGACATCGGCTTTATTTTTGATTGGTAAATAGTCACAGATATCAGAATGGATTGGAATTTCTGGGAAATGAGTTCTAAGAACTTGCTGAGAGTAAGGATTTTTTTCTACGAATTCGATCGTCTCTAATTTAATCTGAGAGTTCGCGTTTACTAATCTCCCTGCTAATTCCCAAGCTCCTATTCCGGCAAACAAATCAACGCATTTCAGTTTCATGTTAATGATTTTATTTTAATTCTATCACTTGCACTCCGTGTTTGGGAAGCAGTTTCTAATTAACAAATATGACTAAAATTGTAATGATTTCTGGCAGTCGTTCAATCAAAGATATCAGCGCTGGATTACCATCAATCGATCGAATAATGGAGCTAAACTTTTCCGTAATTGTTGGTGATGCGGGAGGCGTAGACAAGCTAGTTCAAGAATATCTGCGTCGATCGAATTACCTCAACGTTAGAGTTTACTTTGCTCTGTGGGGCGGAAGTGGGAAACCGAGAAATACTACGGGGTATGAAACGATGGGAGTTGCAGGAAGCTATGTCAATCGAGATATAGCAATGTGCTCAATTTGCGATTACGGTTTGGCTCTCTGGGACGGCAACAGTCGCGGAACCAGGGATAACATCGATCGAACTGGAAAGAAAACTAAAATCATCAGAATAGGAAGTAGTTGAAGTTGCGGGTGAGGGTCGCTTCGCGGTAAGGAAGTGACTTGTCACTTGTAACTATTATGACTATTGCCGTAGAAAAGTTTGATTTCGACAAATTCACGACTGAAAAAGTTAAGTTTGCGATCGATATTGACCGTGAAGTTTTCAATGTCAGTGAAGGTCTAAAGAATCAGTATGACCAACTAGACAATTCTCCGCTTTGGCGAGGCAAGTTTTCTGTTGAGGAATATCGGCAAATGCTATGGCAACAAATCCAGAAGCATTTACCCAGATATTTCAGAACCGGATTAAAAGGTTTTTATGAGCCTAATTTAGTCGCTGATTCAGATATCTTTCGATCGATTATGGAATTAGCTCATGCTTACCGGGATACAGGTCGGCTCAAGCTAATTTATATTTCTGATTATTCCCATGCTCAACTTATTGCCAGATGCGTTGATTATTTGGCAAATCAGGTTCTAAATTAGAATTTCGGCGGCACCAGGAAAGTGATTAATTCTTTTCCTGGTAAGAAGCCGATTTTATCAGCAATACCAGAAATTAATCTCTGGTAAGAAACCCGATTGAGTCATTATATCCTACCACGCTAAACCGCAACCTAATATCAACAACAATCATGTCAGAAATTCACCTTAATCCAATGAACGTTTTTCCTTACGATGTCAACAGGCGAGAGGGAACCTATTTCGATCGAAATGGTAAGCCAGTTGATAAATATATTCTCAAAGGCCATTATGCTGTTAGTTATGAAGGTAGGGATATTCGTTTGTCAACTTGGGCATGGAAACAGCGTAAGGAATTAACCAATTTAGCAACTTACTTTGATGGTAATACAGTCGAAGAAAAACGCTTAATTATCTGGGAGCAATTTGAAACTCTCACAGTTAACAGACATTTGATTAATTTCTGTGAGCAATATAGAGAACAACCTCTCTATCTCTGGTATATCAGCCAGTACGACTTACCGACAGCTCAATTTATCAAGCGTTTCTTGAACTGGTATTGGTCAAAATATCCAGTGATAGAGCAATAAAAAACTGTTATACTCTAGCTAATTTAGTTGGAGTATAACGCTAATGTTTACAACAGAATTTCCTGAGAATTCAGCCATCAAAGTAACAGATGTAACCCCAGAGTATAACGTGAATTATAAAACTGGGTACATAGGATTTCTCAACAAGGGAGCTGATGTAACATCGATCGGTATCGCTTATTTCACAGGTTGGGACACTATCAGCGATATCCATGCGACTCATACCTTGATTGTCGCGGGTGAGGATCAATGTATTGAAGCAGACATGGCAAACAACACAGTGAAGATTTGCACCCTAAGCAAATACTTCAATGACCCTAACTGTCAAATCTTCTTCCGCAAGCCCATATTTTTCAACGATGCGTTAGGTTATGCGATCGCACACAAAGCCAGTCTCGAAGTCGGCAAAGAATACGATTTTGGCGCAATCTTGACGCAAGGACTCTCAGGCAGTTTTCCTGGGCGGATGCTCGATCGACTGCTGACCGGAAAGTTGGAGGAACTGTTAGGCAATCTGCTGAATCATCCCGATAAATGGATTTGCAGCGAACTCGTTGCTTACACCCTAGATGAGCAGTTATTTTACCGAGATAAAGGCATCCTGAAGCGTCCTAACTCTACCATCAGTCCTCAAGAACTTTTCCAGGATACCGAAATCTTTGCGCCCTGGAAACATTCTCCACCTTCAATAACAGAAACAGTAACAGAAACAAAAACTGTTGCCGTAACAAAAACAGATTCAGAAACAGATTCAGGAACAGACCTAATCTGTAAGTAAGAATAGCTGAGGTTAACCGTTAAAACGCTTTGCGGTAAGGACGTGAGTTTGCCCACGTTCTACCCGTCAAGGAGTTTTGACATGAGTTTAGTTACAGTTACAGCAACAGGAAAGAAGGTAGTTGCGCCGATTTCGCATCCAGACCAGTCTCAGTTTGATTTGCCAGCTAGCCAGAATTTGGTTTGGCGAGGCGGTGTCTATGTTTGCGTAGATGGTAGGAAGGAATATTCTTTCTCGTGCCAGCTCCCGTTATGTCAGAACGGCGATCGCATCCAGGTAGGTAGCCTTTATTTGACTGTCTGCGGGGTAGTTACGGTTAAGTCGATCGTCCCTTCAGTAACTGTTGCTCAATATTTTGAGTACATTGTCGAAACTGAACAAGGAACTGAAGAAAAGCTTCTATCCTGGGAATTCGATAGCGCTGTCTAACTTTCAAGTCAAGAATCTTAAGCTGTTATCCCGACAGTTTAGGTTCTTGACTGCTTCGCTATAAAGTGCAAATTTGAGGTAACTATTATGAAAATCATTGCACTTGATAGATTAAAATCTGCTAATTTTGGTATCTCTGACAGAATTGGCAGGCATTGTAAATGGCGCGATGGTGTCTTCATTTACAAGAACAGTGACGGGGAAATGTATTTTCAATGTGAGCTGCCGTTGTGTCAGAATGGCGATCGCATCCAGCTAAGTAGTTTGTACAATACCAATAGAGGTATTGTACAGGTTCTAGCTATGAATTTAACTAGCCATGTTAATCAAGATTTCATCTACATAGTTCTTGACGAAACTGGCGAGCGCACTAAAACTCTTCATGGTCATCAGTTTATCAGTATTTTCTGGTAATTCTAACTGGGGGAACAGGAATTCAAACTCTTTTTGTTTCCCTCATGTCATGCTCATGTCATGCTCATGTGACGGTCATGTGCGCTATGTACAGGTACAGGTACAGATACAGATACAGATACAGGCTATGTACAGGTAAGAGTTGAAGTAAAGAAAGAGAGATAAAAATACTTCGTTTTGGGGAGAGGATGTTATTCCCAAAATGAAGAATGGAAAATCTGTCACTGTTTAACTGGATTGTGAAAAACAATTTCCCGGAAGCAGATTTTTGGCTGATAAATAAAGGTAGCAAACATAAGTTAGGGGAACCAGTTAAGGAATTTCAGCCTTATCTCACAGGCATCAAATGTCCAGCGTTAGTTTTGCCAGATTACGCTTTCTATATGTGCCTCCACCTGTACCAGCAAGGATTATGGCAACAGTATTCGCAAGGTTCAATCAATCTTCAGCATCTTCGCCTCAAGAATGTCAAAGAGGTGTTTCAATCGATTGGTAATCAGCACAGGATTCAACATCAAGCCCGTTTCAAGTCGTTTGTTCCATATCCTGTGCCTACTACTACAACAGACAGAGAAGAGGTTTATGCTTCGCTCTAAAGCGTTGAATTGTTGGATTGTTGAATTACAGGATTAGTGAAATGCAAAGAATCAATTTCGGTGGAATTCAAGCTGAGGTTTTGGCGTTGTCCCCGCATCAAAGCTATTTTATCTTCCGGTTATCCGATCGAATTGCTCTCAAAGGCATTTACACAAGCCAATTTACTTGGGATGAAACAACGGATAATCTGACAGGTTTTCTATCAAAACGCTTTGTCCTATATGTGGGTGTGTACACTTACCCGGAAGCCGAAGTTATCAAAGACAAAATTACCCAAGCTGGCGGAACTCCCAACAGAGATGTCTTTGTTTCGAGGTTTGTACGTGGCTATCCCTATGAAGTGAGAGCGATAGGGCTTTCTCCTGAATATCTTGTGCAGACTCTACAGCATTATCCTCATCCTCATTCTGCTTAGCTATACCTACTGAAATAGAAACATCAGAAACACTAGCAATCACAGAAACGGAATTGAAAACTGTTTCTAAGGTTGTTAGTGTTTGCTTCGCTTTGAAGTGTTGAGTTGTTTAGTCAGGGGCTGAATCATGGACAAAATCAATTTCGCAGGCGTTGAAGGTGAAGTTATTGAAACCTCGCCACACGGTAGTTACGTTGTAGTAAAATTGAGCGATCGAATTACCATTGTCGGTACAACAAATAATCAATTTAATTGGGAAGAAATGCCCGATGCTGCTTCAGGATTTGAATCTTTCATCACCTACATAGGTCTACGATCGACAATTGAGGCTACTAAATATCTAGCTGTTGTAGCTAAAGTTGGCGGTTACACAGTTAAGAAAGAAGCAGAACCCAGAAAAGCTAAGCGTGTTAAAGATTTCCCGTTGGAAATTAAAGTACGTGGCTTAACTCCTGAGTTTGTTGCTGAAGTAATTCGTTGTAAGCAAAAATAACTGTCTTAGTTTCTCCTCACTCACTGAGGAGAAACTAACCTAAATCTAATTCAATCCATGAGCAACTGAAATGACTGATACAACTGACAGAATAGTTTACGACTTAATTCAACGATTTGAAGTCGTTGACGGTGTACCTCAATTGGTATCTAGCCAAATCCATTGCATCGAAGGCGGGACAAGTTTGTTTTCGATCGCAGAGTCTTGGATAGCAAAGAATACCAAATTAGAGCGATTCAACAAACAGCAATACGTTGCTTACAAAAACAAAGGCGACAGAAGATATCAACTGGTACTAACTCCTAGAGCTAGTTTTCTTCAGGTATCGTTTGCACCGTCTAGTCTCAGTGGCAAACTTCACTTTGAAACTGAATGCGATTTGCTGTTCCCTTACGCACTCAGGGTGGCGATCGATAACCAAGAAACTCTCATCCAGCTTCTCAATGACCTTTTCTATACCAGTAACACCAAAACTAACGAGAGAACAAAACAATGATGCAAGTAGATACACAAATTGAAACTGATCAGAAAACTCTACGCCTGCGTGATGCGTTCCGGGTGCTCGCATGGGAGGTTTTTGACACAAATCCTCAGATTCGTGAAGATTTAGACCAGCGTTACACCAGATTCTACAGTCGCTGGAGACATAGCAAGATTCGATCGATGGATTTGAATCAACTTACTCTATTAGCAGCAGAAAGAGGTTTCTCGATCGAACAACTGTTAACTATCAGAGAATGCTACTACTCCATTGCACAACCTTATCCAGATACTTTTGCTGATGATTAACCGTTGATTTAAAGAGTGATTGATGATGGCAAGTTTATCTTTCCATCATCGATGATCGAAAGAGAAGAACTCCAGTAGTTTTTTTTGTTAGGGTCGCTTCGCGATAAGGAAGTGATTTTTAATGGTTGGTAATTCCAATGAAACTACTAAAGAAACAGATCCCAAACCTTGAGCTTTTTCGCGATTATTGCCGTAGCTTAATTCCACTAATGAAGCTTAGCCATTCAACGCTGACTACTCGGCGGCTAGAACTTTGGCTTTTTAACGAAGTACATCTAGGCAACGGCACAGTAAAACCAGCTTACTTTGACGATCGACTCTATAACTTCTGCCAACGAATCTACCCTGGCAGTAACATAGGCTTGCTTACCTACCACGGCTCTGAGAGAGGAGGCAGCAGTGGCTTGATCCGACCTCACAAAGATCACGGTTACGCAATGCCCAAAGCAGTAAGCATAAACCTTGGCGAAGCTGAATTTGCGATCGATGGCAAACTTCATAAACTGAGTGACGGCGATCTCTGCGAATTTAACTGCAAGCTTACCCATTCAGTACCACGAATCCTTACCCCTGAACGCTTTTCGCTGGTACTTTGGACTTTGAACGAGAAGAAAGGCTACAAATCGCAGATGGTAGAGCCGATCGACTGGTAGACAAAGGCTGCATACAAGAATTGTGTCTTGTATGCAGCCTCATTTTTGCCAACTCAATTTAATAGGAAGAAAGAACCCCAGCAGTTTTTCTGTTAGGGTCGCTTCGCGATGGGGAGATGAGAGAGGTTTTCTGCCTGTTTCCAAAATAACTGTACATTACACCAAAGGAAATTATCATGGCTATTGTTTTCATGTCCAAGACTGCCAAAAAGCGTAGTTTATTGCTTGATGCGCTTCGTATTCTTGCCTGGGAAGAATACAAATCTACTAACAAAGAAATACTCAAAGATCTCCAGTATGGCGGTTATGCTGTGTTTGACGCAGAATGGAAGGATGAAAAACTTCATGACATGACGTATGAAGAACTTATCGCTTTCGCCAAAAGTTTAGAGTTTACCGAGGTAGAATTGTTAAGCATTCGATCGACCTATTATGCAAAGAAAAACAATTCTTCGGGTGCTACTACGACTGCTACTTCTACGGCTACGGCTACTGCTCCTCCTACTCGGAAAGTCAACGATTCATCTGCTAATACCAATGTTCCTGTTCCTCCCGAAGAATTTGATGTTGGCGATTTGTTTTAGCGTGAGTTAGTTCATAGCTCATGTTGATGATGAAGAGTTTATCTTTTCATCATCAGCGAATGGTAAGATTAAGTTAAATATTTTGGATTCGTTTCGATCGAAAGTGTTTGACTTAATCTACTAATCGGTCAATGAAGAAACAAGGGTGAAGTTAACCGTTTTGTAGGGCTTCGCTATAAGGGAGTGAGTTAGATTTTCTGTACTTTACTTAGAGGTTTATCATGGCTATCAATATCTTGACCAAATCAGAGAAAGAAGCGTCTAATTTGCGAGATGCAATTCGTATCATGGCTTGGTCACAGTTCAAAACTGAAAATGATACCGATCTAAAAGGCTTAGATTTGTATGAAGTTTTCAAGCGTGACTGGGAAACGTACAAGATTCATACAATGGTTCTGCCAGAAATCCATAAGTTCGTTAGTGACCTTGGATATACGCCAGATGAATTGATGCAGATTCGTACTGAATATTATGCCAACAAGAAAGAGTACAACAACAACAATAGAACTGATGATTTCTAATCAGGTCATTTAGTACCGATCGCTAGCAAAGAAAAGCCTCAATATCTGTAATGGATATTGGGGCTTTGAAATTAAGAGAAAGAGAAAGAGAAAGAGCGAGGTGAAGATTTTTAGTGAGGGTGCTTCGCGATGAGGGAGTGAGCTGTAGTAATGCAGCTCCCTGTCGTTATTTAGGTATTTCTCATGGCTAATTTAGTAGAATCTTTGGTATCGATCGTTATTGCTGGTGAATTGGCAGCTATTGGATTGTTAGGCGCTACTGGATTGATTGGTTATGCAAAAGTCACAGCAGCCCATGTTCAGTTAGTCCAAACAGCGAAGCAAAGCAGATACGACGCAATTGTGAATTATGGCGAAGTAAGAAGTGTAGCAATTTTCACAGGCGAAAAAGCAGCAATTGCAGAGTGTTTGAGTGGAGTTTGTGGAGCTAAAATCCCATTACCTAGCGGAGTAAACATCAAATCAACTTTTAGAGGCATTGATGCGAAAGTTGCAGGCAAAGCAGGCAGCAATGTAGCAACCTTGATTAGTTGGAGTAGCGAAACCAATAGCGGAATTGGTGGCAGTTATGGCCAGCATGGAACTATTACTTTTAGCCACCCCTGGACAAGAAAGAAATTTTGTTTAGTTAGAGGCGGAGCTCATGGCAATCTGGGCGAAGTTGTGATTAAGCAAGATAAGGAGTGTAAGTAGCAAAGACAAAGTAGAAGAAAATCTCTAGCACCAGCTAGAGATTTTTTTTTAGACCCACGTAAACATTATTTATCACCTAAAAAATCATGAACAAGAAAATTGTCGGTTTAGCAGCTTTAATTCTCGCTGGTTTCGCTTCCTGTCAACTCATGAAACCAAAATCAATAGAAGAAATTCCCGCAGCTCCAGTCATCAAAGCATTGCCTCAAGATCCATCACTTCAGGTTTATTTCAATCAATCTCAGACTTCTAGCTACACTGAGCCATATCGTCAGGTCACGCGATCGGGCCATGATTTGGAACAGCTCATGGTCTATTCCATCAACAGTGCTCGCGAGAGTGTCGATGTCGCAGTTCAAGAACTTCGCTTGCCTCGGATAGCGCAAGCTCTAGCGCATCGTCATCGCTCCGGCATCAAAGTTCGGTTGATTATCGAAAATCTTTACAATCGTCCAATTGCTCTTTCTCCCTCACAGGTGAGAGCATTGCCTAAGCGAGAGCGCGATCGCTATGCTGAACTCGTTCACCTTGCAGATACCGATAAAGATGGTTCACTCTCGGATGCCGAAATCTCCAGCGGTGATGCTCTGGCGATCGTTCGTGAAGCAGGAATCCCGATGATTGACGATACCGCTGACGGCAGCAAAGGCAGCGGATTGATGCACCACAAGTTCATTGTCATTGATGGCAAAACTCTCATCGTCACTTCAGCCAATTTCACGACCAGCGACATTCACGGCGATTTCAAGAGCGCCGAAAGTCGGGGCAATCCCAACAATCTGCTGAAAATGCAAAGCCCGGAGCTGGCAAAAGTTTTCAGTGAAGAGTTCAGTCAGATGTGGGGAGACGGCCCTGGTGGAAAGCCAGACAGTAAGTTTGGTGTCAAGAAAGCGATTCGTCCGATCGCCAGAGTTTCTGTTGGCGGTGCAACTGTCGCAGTTCAGTTCTCGCCGGCGACCGCGAAAACTCCCTGGCAGCAGACACCGAACGGATTAATCGATCGGACTTTAGCCAGTTCATCCAAGTCCGTCAATCTGGCGCTGTTTGTGTTTTCTGCCCAGCAGTTGGCAGATACACTTCAAGCCAAGTCTCGAACCGGAGTTGGTATCAGAGCTTTGGTTGATTCCAGTTTTGTCTACCGTCCCTACAGCGAAGCGATGGACATGATGGGCGCTAGCCTACTGGAAGGTTGCAAGTTGGAAGTCGAAAACCGTCCCTGGAGTCAGCCCCTGGCGACGGTCGGAATGCCAAAACTTCCTGTAGGCGATCGACTGCATCACAAGTTCGGTGTTGTTGATGGTTCCAAAGTCATCACCGGTTCTCACAATTGGAGTGAAGCTGCCAACCGAGCAAACGATGAAACTCTGTTGGTTGTGGAAAGTGCCACGGTCGGCGCTCACTTCGAGCAAGAGTTCGATCGAGTCTATCAAGGCGCAATCCTCGGTCTGCCACAGCGCATCAAGCAGAAAATGGATTCGCGCCAAAGTCAATGTAAATAATAGAAAAATCTCCAGCGCAGGCTGGAGATTTTCTGTTAGGGCGCTTTGCGCTAAGAGGTTGATTTCTAACTATCAAAAAAAAACTATGTTGCACCTCAAAAATTACTTTTCCCCGATCGAACAAGAACAACTTGTTCAGCTAGCTCGCAAAGTTTGTGAAGTTTCCCCGATGATAACTCCTGTGATGCCATCAGGCCATAAGTTCAACTGTCAGATGACTAGCTGTGGCCCCGTAGGCTGGACCAGCGACTTAGCTGGCTATCAATACAGTAAAATTCATCCAGTTACTAAAAAGCCGTTCGCAGCAATGCCGACAGAGTTGACATTATTAGCTAAAAAACTAGCTAATTTAGTTGACGAGCCTGATTATCGTCCTGACACTTGCTTGATAAATTATTATCCAGCAAATAACAAAAGTAAGTTAGGCCTTCATCAAGATAACAGCGAGTCTAACCTCAAACCAGCTATTATCAGTATCTCGATCGGTGATGACTGTGTATTTGCGATCGGCACAACCAACCGCAGAGATCCAGTCCGCGAGATTCTTCTCACAACCGGCGATGTGCTAATCATGCACAAAGAGTCTCGCCTTGCCTATCATTCCGTGAAAAGAATTATCGCAAACTCTTCTAACATTTTGAAGAACAATGGTCGATTGAATTTTACCATTCGCCAAGTTTATTAGCTACAGAAATTAGCTACAGAAATAAGTAATGCTTCGCGATGAGTTGTTGATTCTTTTTCAGAGAAACAACAACTCATGGCAACAAGCAATATTCCAGCGTTACTTCAGCGTGTCGATCGAACTCTAAACCGCGAAACTCAGTATAATTTTCAAGAACCATTTGAGCCGAAAGAATACAACACAGCAATGATTACTGGACATCGCTGGTTTGAGTATGACATTAAAGTTGACAAACTTATTACAATGGCACTCAACCAAGGCGTGACTAAATTCTTCTGTGGAATGGCACTCGGTACTGACCAAATTGCAGCAGAGATTTTAATTCGCAGAAAACTGAAATGGACAGCCGTAATTCCTTGCGCCGATCAACATAAGCTATGGAAACCACGCCAGCAAAGCCATTACAAGAAATTGCTGGCACAGGCTACAGAACAAAAATGTCTTTATCAGACCTATAGCACTGGAGTTATGCACGCTCGGAATCAGTGGATGGTCAACCGATCGGACATTTGCCTAGCTGTTTTTGAGGGCGATCGTTACGGGAGGGGAGGTGGAACTGCCTCAACTTTCAAGATGGCGCGTGCTCGTAATCTGCTCATCTATCAATACATCCCTTCTGAATCTCGGTTCCTAATTCTTGAACCTGCTCACCGTCAGTTAAGCCTCTTCTAGCTGTTTTTCGGCGCTTATCTCCCCCTTATCAAGGGGGACATCTTACCAACCACAACAGAAACTAACATGAAGAAAAAAGTAGTGATGGCGCATATCCACAATCGGATCAGCAAACTTGCCAAAGGTGCGATCGAACGTGGAGATATTACCAGTTGCGATCGCATCTCCGACGGCTCCTATTTGATCAAGCGAATTGACAAGACTGACCGACCACAGACTACCAAATATACTACTGTCGCTGCTGCTAGTCTCCTTCATCTTCTCAATTCTTATGCTAAAGCTAATCCCACAATAGCAACAGCAACAGCAGCAGAAACAGAACCAGTTTAGAGACAATCGCACTTCCACAAATCAAAAACAAAAAGTACCCCTCGTCACGGCTTCGCCGGGGGGTACTGATTTTCTTTCTATCACTCTGTCCAAGAATCTGTCAAACAATCTGTCAAAGGTAACAAATATGTCCATCCAATCTTCGACTACTTTAGCACAAACTGTTCAACAATCAGCAAGAGATTCTAATTCTGAAACTGTTGAGACTTTAGTTCCTGAGAAAGCCTATGACCGAATGCTTCTAGAAGCGATCGGCAAACTTATCAATCTCAATGAAATCGTCGAACGGCTTCAGGCTTTGGATCATCACCAGTGCAGTTTGTTTACGCCTGACCAAGTTAAGTTTGCCTTCCTCAAATGGATTGAGCATCATCTTGAGTCGATCGAAATGCAGCCGGAATGGTATCTTAACAACGATTTCAAACATTTCGATCGACATCTACCGTTCAATCTGTTACAAGATGCTGTCGAACAAGAATATGATCTTGATGCTGTTTATGGAGAAATCGGCGATGCTCATGAAGCTGGATTGTTCGATAATTCGGCGCTTGAAGATGAGTTTACTGGCACTCCACAACAAGCAGCATTTAATGCTTTAACTTGGTAGCCAAAGGATAGATAGAGAAAGCGGTTAGCGCAGGACTAACCGCTTTTAGATTCAGTTTCAGGTATTTCCACCCCACAATTCTAACATGAAACATCTCCAACGCATTGCTGAAATTCGCAACCAAATTGAAAGATTAAAAGTTGAAGCTGAAGCGATCGAACCTGATGCTATTCTTGAAGCTTTCGAGATTATTGAGTCTAACAAATCTCGCAAAAACATAGTTTATAACGACGACAATGCAAAAATCGTTATCCAACTCCGCACTCGCTACGATGACCAAAACGTTAGTGTCGTTCGGCTTGATGAGGATATCAGCCGTGAATACGATAAATTATGTCGATCGAATGCAATCCCTATCGAAAACAGTCAAGCTTACATTAATGATTTGAAAGAAATGCTTGCTGAAGCAGAAACAAAACATGAAACGCTTCTCAGTTCTCCGTACTTAGAAATGTTAGAGAAACAGCGGGCGCTCGCACTTAAGAAAACTGAACATAAAGTGCCAGCATTAGCCGTTTATGTTCACTACCTAAAGCGTTAAAATAAACCTAAAGCGATTGTCCTCTCTTATTGTGCTTCGCTTTAGGATGTTGATCCCAACAACTATTTTGTACAATGACAATAATCACTGTCAATCAATCCAGTTTCCAGGTAGAGCCATTTCTTCGTTACAAAGAAAATCGAGTCAAAGGACACTTCACCTTAGAAGGTCTAGAATTTCCATCGCTCAATATGGCGATCGTAAAAATCAATAGCCGAATCTTAAAGATTAATTCTGTAGTGTTGCCAATGACAGAAGTCTGGGGATTTGTCATCAATGATTCTGGCGGAACACTCTCAACTTTCCTTACTGCACAGACAGAAATTCCCCCAATCGAACCTGAGAAAATCTATGAATTAGACTTTCTCCCGTTTAAGTCTCAGCTAGGGAAAGGCTTCATGTTAAACACTTTTCCTCGTAATCCGAGCAATGATCATGAGAAATTTGGACTAAAAATAGCTCACGATATTCTCAATTCTGCAATAGATTACTGTCGTGATGAAAGATTGAATGAAATCCAATTGAATTAACTTAGTAATTTTGATTGCTGTTAGCCGATCGATCGCCCCCAGCAATCAAAACTTACGGTAAACTTAATAGATAAAGCTAAAGCTATTGTAGTGCTTCGCTTTTAATTATTGAGCTTATTTTTCACAGAAACTTAACCAGAAACAAAAACAGAAACAGAAACAAATCCCAAAATCAACCAGAAACAAAATCATGAAAAACCCAATCATTGTTGACGGATTCGCTTTTCGCATTCCTACAATCCCCAGCCGTTACAGAGCCAATTGCAGTAAGGAATTTTCGGTGATGCTATGACTACTCGCGGTTTGACAGTCAAACAACGAATCGAGAGCCACATAATTTCAAGGAACGGCTGTTGGATAACTGACTACAAAGGTGGATGCAGCAGACCCAAGATTATCATCAACGGTAAGTCATATCAACTTGCCCGTGCAGCTTATGAAGCTTACAAAGGTGCAATCCCTGAAAAGATGTGCGTTTGTCATACTTGCGACAATGGACTCTGCATCAATCCTGACCATCTTTTTTTAGCTTCTCAGGTTGATAATATAGCCGATCGACAGCAGAAGAACCGTCAAGCAAAAGGTTCGGTTGTAGGTAATGCTCGACTCACTGAATCTCAAGTTGAAGAAATTCGAGATTTGTTAGCTGAAGGTAAACTTACCACCCGACAAATTGCTGAAAAATTTGGGGTTTATGCGTCAGTGATTTCTGCTATTAACACAGGCAAAATCTGGAGTCATGTCGAAGGAATTGGAGCTAAAATAAACACAAGAAGAGTTAATGCAAAGCTTGATGAGACCAAAGTAAAGGACATCAAAAAGTTACTTTCTCAAGGAATGAGTACAAGTAAAATCGGTAAATTATACGGTGTCGGGAAATCGACGATCGCAGCAATTTACCAAAATAAAACTTGGACTCATGTAAATCTAGATTGATTGTAATGCTTCGCTCTGAGATATTGAGTTCCTTTGATTTTTAGTCAAAGGAACTTCAATGAAACAAAAACTGAAACTAAACCACAAACTCAAGTACCAACGAAAACTAAAATGCAAAACCCAATTGTCATAGATGGATTCGCTTTTCGCATTCCTACCATTCCTAGCCGTTACAGGGCCAATTGCAGCCGCGAATTCGGAATGTTTGTTACTGGCGAAACCAAAGGAATGAACAGCAGTAAAGCCGAGAAAGCTGGCTTGACCCGTGGTGAGTTTGTTGAGATGGCAATTTGCGCGATCGCACAGAAAACGCTAACTTTCAAGCCTCACTATGAAAATGAGCAATTTACCGAGGTCTGGGGAATCCCAGTCGCCGGAGGAATGAAGACTCATTTTCATGAAAAATGCTCTGAGTTAAGCACCTTTCTCATTCACCGCCAATCTCAGGACAAGATGAAAGGCTTGGTCGAATGTTTTGGACGAGAAGCCTTCAATTCTTGGGTTGAAGAAGGTATGGAAGGCGATCCGAATGAATATGCAGTGAGAAAAGCATCAGAAGCTTATTTCTCAAACATTTTCCGGTTCCAGATGGTGCAAAGTGAAGGCAATTATGGCCCTTACTACTACTTAGCCGTCACGACTCGTCCGATCGCAAATCCTTTTGAAGAAGCTGCCGTCAAAGCTGCTCGGATGATTTTTGAAGATGACCAGAAAGGTTTGACTCATTGTACCGATCCTCGACTCATTGAGAATCAGGCAATGTGCTTAGGTTCTGCTGCTTCTTCTGGTTTAGCCATTGCACCGGGTAATGGCGCTGCTGAAGTCATTGAAGCTGAACAGCCAGTCAAGCAACTTAAAGGTAAATAATCTGTGCTGAGCTGGGAATAATCCTGGCTCAATCAGATTCTTGGTTCACTTTAGTTCAGTTTAGTTCAGTTCGATCGTTTGACTCATAGCGATGCGCTACGCGCCCGCAAGCTACGAACTGAAACCACTCTTCTGTCAACACTTCGATGCGCTTCACACCCGCCAGCTACGAACAGATGGAGCCGATGGAGATTGCAGTATCTCAAATCAATCAGCCAATCCGAAGCCAACATCAGCTAATCCTCGGCTTCTCCTATATACACATACGCGCCTTAATTAACGCAAGCGATACGCGCGTATTAGTGCGTGATAAACCTCAACAATCTAAAAAACATGAGCAATATTCAATGGACTGGCATAACTTGTAATCCCATCCATTTGGTCAAAGCCGATGGCAAACACGGCGGACACTGGTGCCACAAAATCAGCCCAGGATGCCTTCATTGTTATGCTGAAACAATGAATCTCAGCAACTACTTTGTCTTTGCCAGTGGCTTAGCCTACAGCGGGACAGTCCCGGTCAACATGGTTTTCTCTTCAATCATCATGGAGAAACTGGTGAGAATGAAAAAAGGTGAACGAGTTTTCGCCTTCTCCATGACTGACTGCTTCGGGGATTGGGTCAGCAACGATATGCTCGATTTAGCTTTTGCTTATATGGTGGTAGCGTCCCAGCATACCTTTCAAGTTTTGACAAAACGCCCGGAGCGGATGCCGGAATATTTTCGATCGGCAAAAGAACCCATCAGAAAACACGTTGAGGATTTGAGACGACAACTCAAGCTACCCCCGGCAGAGTTTGTCTGGCCGATTCCGAATCTCTGGCTTGGCACGACGATCGAAAATCAAGACTCTACTAAAAGAATTCCTTACCTTTTAGAAACAGAATCAGTAGTTTGGTTTCTGAGCTGTGAGCCGTTACTAGAACGGGTAACGATTAAGAAAGAATGGCTAGATCAAATCGACCAAGTAATTATCGGCGGTGAATCCGGGCTCGGTGCGCGTCCTTGTGACCTCGATTGGATTCGATTCATGGTCAACCAATGTCAAAGTGCTGAAGACGTGGCGATATTTGTCAAACAACTTGGCTCAAACCCCATCATCAGCGCCTGCTATATCGACGGAGTAGCAACTACTTACCAAAAACTGAAGCTCAAAGATAAAAAAGGCGGGACGATCGATGAATTTCCCGAAGATGTGAGATTTCGTCAGTTTCCTGTTCCGAGACTCAAAACCTTGCCGTCTTCTTTCTGTCTCTAATCCTGCCTGAGAAAAAACCTCTGACCTGCGCCAATAGTTTGTCAGAGGTTTTTATTTCAGCTACTGCCTACAATCTTTCAACAAATATGGTACTCACAAAAATCGGCGGACAAAAAATCGCTGCTGGAAAAATTGGAATTTCTGTTGAAAAATATCAAGAAAATCTGAAATCTGGTTTGAAATGGTGTTTTGCCTGTCAAAGCTGGTTGAAGCTTAGCTTGTTTAATCAGAGCAAAAATGCGCGCGACGGCAAAGATAACCGTTGCATAAGCTGTCGTAGAGCCTTCGATAATAAAAGGTATCAGTCTATTCCGTAGCTTGCGGGCGCGTAGCGCATCGGAATAAGTAAACCCCGAGGCTTTCCCCCTAAACCCGGCAAAGATGGCGACAAAAACCAAGCTCGCAACCGCGTAAACTATGCAGTCTCCCGCAATAAATTACCGCGTGCACGTAATATCCCCTGTGTGGATTGCGGTCATTTAGGAGACGATGGCGTACCGCCCCGCAAGCTACGACTCCATGAGTATGATCACCATAAGGGCTACGATGCCGTCAACCATCTAGAAGTCGAATGTGTTTGCATTCCCTGCCATGTCGATCGAGAACGGCAACGGAGACAGGAAAAGCAATATCACAAATATGTCAGTCCTGCTAAATAGTGCTTCGCTGTAAAGTTGTAAGTTTTGTGGACAAATAATATGGCGATTCGCATTCCTAACAAAAATGGTAAGTTCCCTGACTCTGACCCTGATCCAGAACCTAAGTCAGAGTCAGAGCCTTCTAATTCAAAGCCAAGGGAATCAATGTTCGCGAAATTTACGGCGAAACTATCCTGGGAAATCAATAATGTTGAGCCTGAGTTGGATGAACTGTTTCCTTATTACAAAGACTACTGCTACATCTTTCTAACTCCTAACTGCGATGAAGGGTATGTAGGAGAAGGCTATGGAATCTATCGAGATTGCTTGGACAAATACGATGAAATTGGTCGGCGGTTGGCAAAAATGTGGCCGATCGAACAAGTAACCGAAGACAAAAAAATTAATCACAACAGTCGAGGTAAATAATTATGGCAATTCGCATTCCGCATAAAAATGATAAGTTCCGTGAGCCTGATCCTGAACCAGAATCTAAATCTGAATCTAAATCTGAATCTTCAGGTTCTGGATTTGATGTAGACTTAGTATTTCAGGAATTAACAGCTAAACTTCGCTGGGAAAAGAAACATATTAAGCCTATATTGGGTGAACTGTTCCCGTCCTATGGCGACACCTGCTATAGCAATCCTAAATGATTTTCTATATCTAGAGCAATCCTAAATGATTTTCTGTGCGTAAGTATATTGACGTATTTTGGGAAAATCAAATTTATGTTCGTTAGTAAAAAACTCAAATAAAAATTTGACAATCTTAAAAGACCTACATAAATACCAATACTTTCTTAAAAAGTTTTTAGCTTGTAACCAAATATCTTCAACGGGATTCTGTTGGGGAGCATTGGGAGCAAATAAAATACAAGTAATTGACCAATTCTCAGGTTCTTTGTCACCATTTAGTTCTAATAAAAAGTCTCTAAATTCGCCATATTTATGATAACTAGCTCCATCCCAAATCAAGATAATCTTGCGATTTTTATATTTATTTTGTAAGTATTTTATGAATTTAACTGTTGATTTTCCATCACCAGATGGATGGCTCTGAATATGGAATTCTTTGCTTTGATAATTGAGGGCGCCAAAATAAGTTTGTCTATCTTTTTCATTGGTAATGGGGACTTCTATTCTGATTTTTGATTGACCCCAAACATAACCAGTTAAATCACCATGAAGTAGATGACATTCATCTAAAAACAATACTATTATTTCCCCAGATTCTATACCCTCTTTGTTTTTAAATAAAATATCGTTAATTTCTTCCGTCTTTTTTTTTACCAGTTCTTTATCAAATTTAGGATTGGTTTTTTGAGTTTTTTTCCAACTAATTTTCGCCCGGTCGAAAAGTTCATAGTAACTCTGTTTTGATTTATATGTCACACCAAATTCTTGCTCTAAATAAGTAACCAACTCATCTAAATTCCAATATTCTTTATTCTTTAACCACTCGATTACTTCAGTATTTTGTCGAGCTGTTAAATACCCTTTTGACCCTTTATGTCCTAGTTTGATTCCGGCGATGCCTTTGGTTTTAAATTGTTTTTTCCAATAACCAATAAAAAAATTACTTACACCTAAAATTTCGCTGATTTCATTGTAGATCTTACCTGAGAGCGCCATCCTTACAGCTATTGCTCGTTTGAGTTCTCTGGCATCGATATCGCTTTTAATGAAAGATTCTAATTGGGCTATTTCTTTTTCTCTATCTTTTTGTTGCAGTTGTAAGTTATCCATTTTTTTATGGTCACAATCAAGTATTGCATATAATTGTATCATAGTCTTGATAATGATTTAGGATTGCTATATATCTTTTTAACGTTTGGATGTGATGAAGGATATGTGGGAAAAGGTTACGGCTTTTACCATTCTCGTACCGAACAATATGATGAGATTGGTCGGCGGTTGGCTCAGTTATGGTCGATCGAACAGCTAACTGAAGAGAGAAAAGTAAATCATTACAGTCGTGGTGCTAGGTAGCCAGTAATGCTTCGCTGTAGGGTAGTGATTTCTAGGAACAGTAATATGTCACTACCCTATCTCACAAAAATCGACGATTCCAATGATTCTTTTATCCATCCTTCAGCCATTCAATACAATCGACCAGCGGTAAAATTAGCTAACCGACTACGTTGGGATAAATTAAATATTGAACCGGAGCTACAAAGACTTTTTCGCTATTACCGTAACACCTGTTGTCTAGCAGACAGAACCCAGGGCTTTGAAGCTGCTAAGTCTCCCGAAACTTATGATAAAATTGGCAAACTTTTAGCGCAAATGTGGTCGATCGATCAGCTTACAGAAGTGAAGCAATTGAATTATTACAGTCGTAGAGCTTCGCTGTAGAGTGGGAGTCTTTTAGCTAATCGTTGACGAATGAACACTCAAAGTTTAGAACTTTTGGGACAAAACACCCAGCAACAGTATGAAAAACTGACAGCGAAAGCTTTGTTTGAAACGGAATATATTGAGCCATATTTAGGCTCAATATTATTCCCTTATTACAGTCACTACTGCATCATCTCGGTATTGGGCATCAACTATTCTGATAAACAGTTTGGAATTTTTGATAACGGTTGTCATGCCGATCGGTACGATCGAATTGCCATGCTTCTCAAAAGAATTTAGAAAAGTTCTCACAAAAAGTGACTGTTACATCGCGCTTGTAACAGTCAATTCCATCAGTGAAAACACCAAATCAATTATACCCTCATCATGCAAGTATTTCTCACCGGAACCGAAAGACTTGATAAAATGAACGCGGAAATGTGGACGCGAATTCATAATATCACCAAGCTAAATGCTACCATCTTGATCGGGAACTATCGCGGATTTGATCAACTAGCTTTAGCGTTTCTAAATATTCTGGAATATCCTAACGTTAAAGTTTATGAAACTGGAAGCGATCTAAATTTCGGATATCCAATCATTGATGCAGGTCGGTATCCAGCACAAGATATTGAAATGAGTCGAGCGGCCGATTATATGTTGGCAGTCTACGACGGTCTAAGTTTTGGAGTTAAAGCCAACTTGAGAGGGATGCCACCGCAGAGAACTCGAATCATTTACGTTAAAATTTGAAGCCAAATCATGAAACTAAAATCAATCATCCTTGACGAAAAGAATCCTAACCGCGATCGTAGCCTGAAAAGGTTTGATGAACTCTACAAAGATTTACTCAAACAAATTCGGGGCGATCGCACTTACAAGATGCCCCCGAATTACATCACTTGGCATACTTTGACCGGAATTCTTGCGGTAGCTCTGTCAAGTTGCGGTTCTGAATATGCCAAAGTTGATATTTCTGCATTCATCCATAGCTACCGTACGTCTCTTTGGTTTATCAAAGATGCTCCTATTTATTGTCTGACTGAGCAATTAATTGAAGCATTCGATAACACAGATGCACTTGCTAAACCTTACGTGCTTAAGGATTGGCAACCATCGTTACCTACTTTTCTGCTAGCCATACCCAAAGGCTTAATTAACACGCCCGAGGGCGGTGAAGTAGATTATCTGACAATCTCTTGTAGTTCTTGTGACTTTCCTGAATGGAATTCCGGCAAATGGCATAATATCGAGATTCAACCATTTTCCCTAGATCACGATCGATATTTCCAGATTTGCACAGTTGATTCTAATGAAACTGTTTGGACTTCTGGAACTGCTGTTAACTGTGATGGTACTTTGATTTACGATGAAACTGAGAGTGTTGGCAAACATATTATCTCAAGTGAAGACAGAGTATTTCTTCAACGCATCAGAAATCTCGCAATCAATGTACTTTTGACTATGGAATTTGCACCATCCTTATTGACGAGTGTGACAGATTCCGACATCAAAACAAAAAGCAAGGGATTCAAACCGATCGATCGGAGTTCTTCTAATATAAAATATCCGCGTTGGCTGGGCAAAAACTATCAAAAATTCTCGGTATTATCCGCAGAAAAAGGAACTCATTTATCTCCGTATAGCCACTGGAGACAAGGACATTGGAGGGTGTTAGAATCAGGTCATGGTAAGCGCTGGAGAGATAGTAAACGGCTTTGGATTCAACCTGTTTGGGTAAATCCACAATAGCAGTTCATCAGCCTTAAAAGTAAATTACAATAAATAAAATACTTCCGAGGCTGAACCCCATGATTACTCCAGGGACTACATATAACTGTTTTTCTAAATTCATTTTTGATGGTGATACTTTAACTCTCGATTTTCGAGGTGCTGATTTACGAGTTCGACTCCGCTGGATAGATACTCCTGAAGCTCAAAGACCGGGAGTAACTAGCACAGACCCCAGAGTTCTTAAACATTGGGAATGGGCGCAAACGGCAAAAACTGCATTGATGAATATGGTGGCAAATAAACCGATTATTGCCATTCCGATCGAGAAAGACCAGTTCGATCGCTGGATATGCGACTGTTACTTTGACAAAATTTCAGCAGCAACAAATATCCAGATTCTTCAATGCAAGAGCGGAATGGGGGTAAGTTTCCTCCCATATAACCGCTTTGCTTACAACACCAGAGAGTTGACTGTACTCCGAGGAATTATTACTGAAACTGCCAGTGCTAACCGTAAGAAATTAGGTCTTTGGTCACAGCCTGACCTAATTCTTCCTAACGAGTTCAAAAAATTAACCTTATCCTGAAAAACTATGAAATTAGCTGAACGAATTGTCAGATACATGGAAGCCAAGAAATATAGCTTGGCTCGGAAACAGGGAGAAAAAAACATCATTTATGTGGAAGGGATGAACCCGAACGGAACCCTTAACGCTGATACTCCCAACCATTTCAACGATGCCCGACTGATTTTAGGATTCCGGGATGGACTGCCGACGATCGAAGGCGCTTGGGAAGCGACAACCGAACCAGGCTATTACTACACCGACAATCCCATGAACCCTAATGGAGCTGCCAGAATTGCTTTTGGGCAGTATCGAGCTTGGCAAGTCGGTCTACATGGTTACTCTCACCCCCACGAAGCTCTTATCCAAGTCGGGCTGGTTAAGGTGCACCGCGACTGGAACAGGGACATGATGAGAACCGGTGATGCGATCGATGAGGGTTACTTTGGCATCAACCAGCATCATGGGTACGGCCATCCTAAGAATGACATTCACACAGCCGGAGCTGGATGTTTCGTCGGTCACGATATTGAACAACACTTTGACTTCATGGATTGTGTTAAGTCTGACCCAAGATACAAACATGACCCCGAATTTATCTATCCGACAACTATTATTGCAGGGGATAAATTGTTTGCTCCTATCTAATTTATGCACAGATGAAACAAGAGACTCTTGACTATATTGCTGCTTCGATCGGAACTGTTGCCATCATTTCTACCTATATTTTCTGGTTAGCTTCTCGCCAAATTAAAGATAGTTTAGTTCGTAGAATCGACCAGTTTACCTATGATCTAACTAAAAAACAAGAGAGTGACACGATTACTGCCGGGTACAAAATGCGACGCTGGCAGGATATGAATAAACTTCGAGACATTACTTTGGAATGCAGAATCGAAGCTATTGAACACAAACTACAAATCGCTGCCTGCACTATTATTGAATCGATCGAAAGTCATTTTGACGATGATAAAGACTGATACTTGATAAAGACTGATACTTCTGAACTCAATCAAAAACGATGAACTTAAGATTTAGAAAGCCTACTATTGATCAATTAGACCTTATTTCTAGTATTTTAGGAACGATCGCTGGTGTTGCAGAATTACTTGTGGCTACTGGCAAAATTAGTAATGAAGATGGTCAGTTAGTCGCTGGCTTTGCATTAATTGCCTGGGGATTTTTTAGTAATAAAGCACCTCGGACTCCCAAAAATCGACAGCAACAACAGCAACCATATTTACGGTCAGAGCGTCATGAATTATTAGTGAATGAGCTGGGAGAGTAATAGTATTAGTAAAACTCCGATTAATCCGCACAAAATACCGAATAGAAAAATCGTCAACTGATTCATAAATCTCACTCAGAATCTCATAGTAAAATCAACTTAACATGATTTTACTATGAGATTTCTTTTTTGGTTATGGATTACGGATTACGAATTACGGATTATTCATTTTTTCCGCGATAACCTTCAGAGTTACTGCTGAACCAGCTACTATACCGAGAATTGCTCCAGCGGTAAAACTATCTACTGGATGTACCAACTTTTGCTGTGCGTAAACTTGAGCTGTTCTCTGTGCATCTTCTGCTAATTCTTTGGCAACATCTGGAACAATTTCGACTGTTGCTAATACCGATGCTGTCAATGTTCCTGCCAAAAATACCGATTCGCCTGGTGTTGGTTTACGCATTTTGTCTCCTAATTCTCTCTTAGTTTTGGTTGACTGATTGTTGAAATTGATTATCGATCGTTTATTCGATGTCGCTACGCGACCCGCAAGCTACGAATAAAGGATCGATTCGACTTAACTCTTTTCCAAGTAATCCTTGAATTTAGCTATCAGTGAAGGTGTGCCATGTTTCATTACGAGGTATTGAAAACATCTTTTACCTACATCTGAATAACTTTTTGGCTTCCGCCTCCCTTGGGTGAAACCCAAACCAACCTGAATGAGTTTACTTGGACTTTTATATTTATCGGATAATTTCAAAATGCGCTCAAAAAGTGCTGTTTCTGACTCATTTGGCAGTAATCTTGCGAAATCTTCGGCATCCCAGATAACTGGATAATTCTCTCTGTGTAAGGGTTCTGGAGTTATCTCAGGTTTGATAACATTATCTAAAGCTGATAATTTCTCACTTGAGTTATCTGCTGAATTATCTGGCAAATTATCTGCGTTGGGAATGCCTTGCGATCGATGTAATTCTATTTGTCGATCGAGTTCTTCAGTGGTTGATTCGGCTAACCAATAATCCCACGATACTGACTGATTTAATGCACGATTTAGTTTGTCTATGTCCGATGTTACTTCAGGCTCTATCTCAGATTGTAGCTCAGTTTTTGTGTTTTGGAAGCTAAGGTTTAAATCAGGTTTCTGGTTCACTTCTGAATTACTAATAACTTGATTGTCAGACTCGGAACTAAAGCCATTAAATAACTCATAGACCCATTCAGGACGTATCCAGTATGGCGAAATAGAAATAGGCAAATCTTTGATGCACTCTCCCTCTTCATCTTTGATACCCGAAATAGTTCCTTTGAACAGTGGTTGATATTTACTGTCCGATCGTAACTGAAGTTTGATGACTCCAGAGTTAACCGATTTACTGAAACCGTCGCCCCCGCCGAAAGCAGCGTTAGTATCATTGTGAGCAATAAAGATGGGCGCTTCTTTGCCTTTGCGAGGGTCGCCAACAACTTTTCTGGTTAGTTTGCTGGCAGGTTCCGCCGTACCTTCTTCAAAGCCATATTGTGTCATTTCATCAAAGATAGAGGTCAGCCAATCATCTTTTAGAGTTCGGACTTTGAATCGATCGTACATAGCGTTAAGTTGTGCGCCAACTTCATCAAAGTTTTGGTTTGCGCCGTAGCCGGAAACTCCCAGTTTAACCAGAGTTTTCCAGCACTCATCATAATTTTGGTGAAAGTGAGGGTCGGCAATCGAAATGATTTTGTGACCATATAAATAATGCCGGCACAGTGCTAAAAAAGCTGCGAAGTAACTTTTAAAGCTACCCATATCCCCATAAATTAGGATGGGTTTGTGCATCAGTTGTGCGATCCAGCCTCCTTCATGCTCCTCAATCAATTTCAACAGCTTCGATCGGGCAGCAGCTATATATTCCGCTCTCTTCTCTTCTTCAGTTTTCTCTCTTGCCACACCACCAGGCACACTATCAAACACAGAATCAGAAACAGAATCTATTTCTGTTTCTGAGTGAGAATCAAAATCTGTTTTTGTTTCTGAGACTGGGGATTGTGAACTTTTGAGAAGATGCTCAAGAATTTCAGGGTGATCGTGAGCCATGACTCGGACAAAATTCTGCTGAGTCTCCGCTTTGTAGACCTCAACCGAGGCGTCGGCCCGAAGCTTTTCTTTGACTACTACCTCCTCAACTAGGACATCCGTGAGGGCGGAATTAACAGCAGCATCAAGCGCTTGTTGTTTCAGTCGCTGCTCAAACTCCCAAAGCTCTTGCCGTTCAAGTTGTTCCTTCTGTTTCTGGCTATCCTTCCAGCCGAAATATCCGCAGCCGAGCGCAGCGATCGAACTGGCTTGCCGAACTCCCACCCAGCGATCAAACGGAAGAGGTATCAATGCCAAACCGAGACAGCAAAATGCTCCGAAAAATGACCCGACCGTTACCCTATTACCCATGACTGATGACTCCTATCCTTTACCCAATCCCCAATACCCAAAATCCAATGCCCAAAATCTAATGCCCGATGCCATGCCCGATGCCCGATGTCTGATGCCCGATGCCCGATGTCCGATGACTGATGACTGATGACTGATGACTGATGACTAATGACTGATGAGTGATGAGTGAGGAGTGATGCCAAAACTTAAAATCTCCCTGCTGCTGACTCAAACGACTACAGCCGTACCAATAGGGAGGTAAGTGTTATTTACTACCCGCACCAATGATCCACATCGCGACAATGATAAAGATTGCGATCGCCACACCATGCTGCCAGGTCAGGAGATAATACAAATCCCAGAAGCAGAGAATGCCTCCGATTCCCAGTGCTGCACCGCCCGTTCGCCAGAGTCCGAGATAAGAGCGATCGCCTGGCAACATGAAAAACAGACTGAGAGAGCTGATGACTATCACCACAATCCCTAAGAAAAGATGCGCTTTTGAGAACCGGAATAAATTCGCGATGCCGATACCGATCGCAAAATTCACTACCAAAAATTGCCAGTTGTTGACATTCTTGAGGTGTTTCAGTTGCGCTGACGGCTTATAGACGATCGACTCTACTTGTGGCTGTTGTTGTACAGCAGGCTTCTGGTTTTGCGGTAATTGTGGAGGTTGTAAAAACATGGTTGGTGCATTTATTGAAGATTTTGCCGTAGAGCAGACAACAATTGGGGCAAATCTCGATATTCTGTATTGCCGAAGTTTCAGCAACTACTAAATATCCGTAAGGGTTGGGTACTTTTATTCCCGGTTTATGGTCATCTGTCGTTACCCAGCCTGTATTTGTCGTAGCAGCAGTGCCTTTGGTGTAATCGATTGAGCTGACGACTTTGAAAACGTGACCTTTAGAAATAATCAACTTTCACCTCTGAAGAATTTAGTAAATCTTGAAAAACCACGATTTATCTGCGAAGCAACACCATTAACTTTGCCTGCCATGTCGCCTGACCAGTTAACCGCTACATTGATCGAATCCTTCGCTTTGGTTGTTGCTGAGCGTTGTACTGCCGATCGTTGTGTAGCTGAACCTGAACCTGAAGCTGAAACAAATTGAGGTTGAGAGAAACTTGACTGACTAATTTGGAGTGGAGAGGAAGCAGAACCGCCGAGAGCTGGATGACTCAAGCCATGAGTACCGTGTTTCAAACCGTATGCAGCTTGCTTATAGATATTGCTCTCTTGATCTTTCCAATCTGCTAACTGTTGAGCAAATTCTGGATTTCCTTGCATCTTTGTAGTGGCTGCATCAACTTCGGCAACTTTCTTGGCGATCGCAGCAATTACCGTGTTGTCCCAGAAAAGCTTATCTTGTACAGTTTCCTCTGTGAATTGTTCTTGCCTTTTGGTAAGTCGATAATCTTCGACTTCTACTGTTGCGCCATACTTGGCACGAGCAACGGCAACATCTATCTGAGCTTTCTTAATTTTCTCAGCGCCTTTATAGCCAGCTTCCATCAGCCAGGCTTGGAACTCACGGAAACAGATTTGTGCGTCAATGAGTAGCTTGAACTTTTCTTTGATTTCGCTGATGTGGTCAAGAAACCATTTTGCTTGGATTGCCCGATCACCGATCGCAGCCCAGCCCTGGGGAGTGAGTTGGTTCAAATTAGCAGTTGTGATGCCAAAAACCTCATCCAACATTTGCTCACCTTCAGCATCAAGAGCGCCACCGACTAGGGTTGAGAGAAGGTAGGTCAAAACATCTTGTTCTTGGTCGAGTTGTTGTTGCATTATTTTTCCTGTTAGTTAAACTGTGTTTAATCAAACGTGATGCAGTCAAAATTTATCTAACATTATTGCTAACCTCATCCAATTCTTCAGTGTCATAGTTCATAAAATCGTTAATCCACTTTTGGGCTGCTAAAAGGGAGGAAGCGGAGTCATAGGTCATGCCTTGATCGAGAAACCGATACATACCGTCGTAGACATACCAAATCCACTGTTCGCTCCAACGTTCATCTCCGTCAATGTGGAAGCATCGCAAACGGATAATCAATCCACAGTGTTCATATTCATCAGAGATTGGTGGATCTATCACCCATTCTGTTATTGCACCTTTGAGTTTTAGGTAGATCAACAACTGTTTGGTGAATGATAGAACGATCGAATCAGGCAACAGATTCAGTATTGGTTTGAAATTTTTACGCATTATTCTGGTAAACCATTCGGTGTTAGGTAAGCTGTGATTTTCACCATTTCTCCCGGTTCCGGTTTGGGAAGTTGGCGCTCAACTTGTTTCATTGCCTGAATTACGCAAATTTCCGCGTCAGCATAAAGTGTAAAAATTTGGGTTGGGCGACGGCTGCTGATAACGTAAATCTTTCGAGAATATTGATTGATCGTTTGAGGTGTGCCGAATAGCCAATTAAGCATCTATTTCTTCCTCAGCTAAAGTATCAACATCATCGGCTAGAAACGCATTCGCCCCTTTAACAGCAGAGGCGATCGCATCATTTTCGGTAGTAGCTGTTCCGTTGCTGAGAATGTCGGCACCTCGACCATCGCAAACAAACCAATACCAGTACCAGTAATTCAACTTTGCACAGGCAATGATTTTGATTTCTAAGCCCATATAACAGAAAGTTTCGGCTACATCGGATTGATCCGGTTGCCAATGCCGTAGCTCATCTCGATCGTGTAAGTTTTCAACAATTAAGCTACCAATCTTTTGAAGTAGCTTTACTGGTATCAGATTCAGAACTTGTTTAACCATTTGCATCACCTTTAAGGTATTGTGCCTTGAAGAAATTCAATTGTCCAAACTTGAGCTAAAGCTCTAGCATCATCTATGGTATTTCCGACACCAGTTTTTAGAACTACTTGCCCAAAACCGTCATAGACTAACCAATCCCAATGTTCAAGATTTTCTTTCAGAATTTCTGAAGATGCAGAAAAAAACTTGATTTGAATTTGCAACCCTGCATAGAAATAGCAACCTGGCAGTAGATGTCGAGCATCCTGATTACAATTTTGAAAGATTTTATTACTCAGTTTTCGGGAAACTTGAGTAACTTTTTGCTGAGAAGCCAACAGCTTTGGGAATAATTTCAAGATATGTTCGATCATCATCTAAAAACCAGAGAGGAAAAAAACATCAAAATTAAAAGAGCCAGAGCTAAATAAGCGAAATTAACCAGCCAACAGATAAGAAATAGCGTGACTTGCATCAGTAAAACCCTGTAAGGAGGGGCTTCAAACCATTCTGTCCTACCATCTAATCCGTATGTTCGGTAAACATTCCAACGCTTAAATATTTTGTGGATCGTTTTTTCTGTCAGTCTCATATTCATGGTGAATACGATCGCCCTAATTTGTAACGGAGCTTGGTACTCTCGTGACAAGAAATAGTGACGTGATTTTGGTGTCTCACTCAAGCCAACTTTGGACAGATAACCGTCTTGAAAAATGTAATTAAACCCTGGGATATAATCACTCTTTCTCTTAGCTTTTGGCTGTTTAGGTGGCTTTTGGTGTTTCAAAAATAGGGTTGACTTAGGGTTTTTATTTCGCATTTAATTCTTGCCTCAAAAGAGCGATCGAATGATTCAAAAGAGCGATTCGTTGTTTATTTAATGCTCTAGTTCGTGTATCAGGGGGAACGCATCTTATTGAACACTGTTCATCAGTGGTGAGTATATTTTGAGATAAATTCACCATTCTTAGAAGCTACAGACACGCTTTGTAATGACTTTAGTAAGAAAACAGTAACTGATTAATGGTGGTTTTTACGCTTCTGCTAATTTTGAGACAATAAAACTCTTACAACCACTGTTTCCAAGTTGTATAAGAGTTAATAATGAGTTATTCGTGAGAATTTAGTTAACTGCAACAGCGAGGATCTTGGTCAAATAGTCATCATCCCACCCGGCTCGAAGTCGCTTATTTTTTGCTCCAGTTTTTGAAGTTTTCTCTTGATTCAAAAGGTTGAGCGAGATGTGTCTAAGAATAGCAAAATTTTGGGGAGCATTATCTTTTCTAATCCGACATTCATCTTCACGGAAACCCACATCTAATACCCAATGTAAAGAATTTTCAATTCCCCAATGACTGCGGACTGATTCACCAATTTTTTGAGCATCATTTGGTAAACTACTAATGTAATAACGAGTTTCAATAGTTGTTTTTCCCTTCACTATTCTTACGGATTCTATCATACCTATACTCTGAAATTTCTCCCATTGATTGTCGGGGTCAATCAGCTCTTTGATGTCACTTAACATTAAGTGATGTCGAATTTCTGAGCGACCGTGCTTACTCTCTTTATTCGTCGAATAAGCTGTATGTGTAAATCCCGAAAATCCTTGTCTAATTGCTTGTTTAAACAACTCTTCTACTCTGGCATACAGGGAGGGTTGGTTCTTTTTTAAGGTGATTACATAATCTCCTTCTTGTTCGACAATTGACTTCACAATTGACCTCTGACAGCCCATAGCATCAATCGTGACAATGCTTCCATTTAATTCTAATACTTTGAGTAAAGCCGGAATAGCTGTGATTTCATTAGACTTTTTATCAACCTTAACTTGTCCTAAAACTAATCTTTGACTCGTCGCCCAAGCACTGACCATATGAATTGCTTTCTTATCTCCTCCCCGTGAGTAAGAATGGCGAAGAGTTTTGCCATCAATTGCGATTACTTCTCCGGGATTGAAGCAACTAATAGATTGAATCCAACTCAAAAAACATTTCTGAAATTGCTCCGGTTTGAGCCGAGAAAATACTCGCGCAATTGTATCATGTGAAGGTATGCCATTCGGCAATTCTAAAATTTTCTTTAACCATTCGTATTTAGCTCGCCCGTAACTTTCAATATCCACCCATGTATCAGCACCACAAATCACGGCACAAATTGAGAGGGTGATAATATCAATTAATTGATGATGTTTCGTCCGCTCAATTCTTGGATCTTCTAAGTCAGAAAAATGGTCGGCGATAGTTATTTTAGGTTGAAGTTTCATACAGGTAAACCCTAATTAAATGTTTTGTAGTTACTCAATAATTCTTCTCCAAGATACCAGATTCTGTTAACATGAAATTTAGATGCGTTCGCCCTGGTTCGTGTATAAAGAGTCCGCAGTTCTTGGCTAGCGTTAAACCGTGTATCAAAATCAGTAGAGTTCAGGTCTTCTTCAAATTTGGCGATACCAACTCTATTCTTTTCTTGTTCGGCTTCAATTTCTTCAAGCGACATCTCGATCGGTCGTTTAACTTTAGACATCAGAACTAATTGTCTTTCTGCCAGTTTTTCATTGCGTTTCGAGAGCTGCAAAAGTTCTTGACTTAATTTCAAAGACAGCTTTGTATCTGTGACCTTTTCTAGTTGATCTTTCAGATTATCTTTGAGCAGTTGGTTAGCATTCCGCTCAGCCTGAAGCTCGTCATAACTCATGCTTGTGATTCTTGTTACCATCCTTATCTCCTAATAATCTTTACTGTGGTTTACCAGTGTTGCGACGATATTGCTTGCTTCATCGGTTGAGAGTCGTACCCAACCTTCATCAGCCATGTCTTGAACATCAATTTCTACGCGCCATTCTTCGATTAGAGTACAGAAAGAAATTTCGGCTGTACTACCTTTCCCAAACTGTTTCAAGAAATCGAGAATGGCTTGTATTTCAGGCGTTATTTCCACCCTTTGTCATCCTTCAGTTTTTTGTATCGGAATTGAATGTTTTTAACTTTGTTGAGTTGCCGAACATTTCGCGACACATTGACGATATTGAGTAGAAGAATCAAGCAACTGATTAGAATTACGCTAGTCAGAAGTATTAACTCAATTTCGCTATTATTTCCAACAATCATCAAGTGCCAACTGATCTTCAACAGTGGGGAAAGTGCATTCATAATCTTGTTGTTCAGTCTCGAAACGGTAACAAACTCCAGGATAAGGGCAATGCCTACCTCCGACGCAGTTAGGAGGTATTTCTCGTTCTTTTGGTTTGCAGAGTTGCAGATTTTCGTCAACGGGTTCAATAAATCGGGTTCGATCGCCTAAAGTTAAATCCAAATCAATCACTCGGCACAGTTGCAAGCATTTTTTATCAGCACTGTAGACATAAATTCTCTGGTCTGGATGCCAATCGTAAACTTGGTCAGAAGTAATGGAAATTAGCATTTAGCAAACTCCTGTCATGAAAACTGAAGCTGAGCTAATTGGGTACGGGTTAACAGGAGCAGTAAAAATTGATAGCAACCATTTGAACATTGCTCTTTTCTCCTTTTCTGAAATACTTTCTGAACTATTTTCTGAAATACTTGATGAAGTTGATGATATTGATGAATCAGGATGAGAAGAGGAAGGAGAGGAAGAAAGCAAGCTCGAATAGATAACTAAGGTAGTGAGTAGTTTTTGATTCTGAGCATTACGAGCTTGCTCCTCCAGAACTAGCCGTGAGCTATAAGCTTGGGCTAGTTCGAGACAGGCTTCGACTAACCCCAGGCTCCAGTTATCCGTTTCTGTGGCTCGGTTTTTTTTCCTGGTAAGCTTCCATTCCGTAAATCCAGGGGAGCATCTTGCACTGCCTGAACTACTTGTTTGAAATTCGATCGAATGTTGGCTGACCGGGAATGCAACTGCTCGGCAACATTGCTGCCCAGGGACACAAAGAAAGCGTCAACTGCCACGGCTGCTGCGCCAGCACCCACATCTGTCATCGCCAAGGCCGCCTCAGTTGTTGCCGTTTGCACTGCGAATACTAACTCATTGGTTTCCTCTTGAGCATCGCGGTGTTCGCTGTGGTCAATCGCGTTCTCGTCAATATTGTCGTTTTGAAATTCGGCTGCGGTGCCGGTGCGGGCATTGGCGATCGCTAAAATAGCTTCCTGCACCGACAGCCTATCCTCACGGATCAGCTTGTAGTATTGGCGAACTTCTAAAGTGTCTGCTTCGGAGATTGTCGTTTGCTGCCAATCCGTCTGCCCAAGCGCTTTGCGGACATTCGTGATCTCTTTGACAGTCCCCAATCCGAGTTCCCATTTCAGATCATTGCGCGAAGTATTCATCTGTTTCTAGTCCTTTTTCTTTGAGGTAAGTACGGGTTCTTTCTAGGTTTCGATCGCATTCATTCAGAAAAATTTCTTGTATGCGAACCAGACACCATTTTGTGAAATCTGAGAATTGGCGGGTGTAGATCGCCCGCTCTGCTTCTGGGCATTCCTCCAGCAGTGCCAGCCTTCGCTTAAACGAACCCTCTGACATTGCTGGGGCGTTTTTGCGCTTCTTTTTACCTACCTGTCCCAGTAGTTCTTTGAGCTGAGTCCGAGTCCAATAATTGCGCTTTCCATTTGGCTGCTCAAACTGTGCCGGGTATGGTCTACGGCATTTTTTTGCGTATCTCACGAGCTATTTACAGTTACTGGATTTTGGGTACTTTAATTGGATCGCAGCCAGAGCAAAAAAAATTATCGTAGCTTGCGGGGCGCGAACGCGCCATCGTCCCGTCCACTTCCTTTTGGGACTGCTGGCTCAGGGTTTTTAGCTTTGGGGTAAGTTTTCGTTGCGTCCCAGTAGCCATATTCCCGTGCTTGTTCCAAAACTTTGCGAGCTGCTTCTTGACCCGTTTTGCCGAAACCTCTGACAATGCAGTTGGGGTTGAACGAACGTTCAACCACAACTAGATGCTGTTGCTGTAACATAATTCTGTCTCCTAGTGCCGTCTGGCGGCATTGGTGGAAAGTCTGGTGAACGTGTTGACGCACGTTTACCAGGCGTTTTTGCAAATGTAACACTAAATTAGTGTTACGTCAAGAAAAACTTAGAAACTTTCTAAGTTTTCCATTATCCTGATTTGAGTAGTCAAAGGATTTTATGGGATTTTATGAGATTTCATGGCAAAAAGTAGGGATAGTCGCGATCGGATCAGCGTTACATTCGACGTGGGGCAATTGCGGGAGCGATTAAAAGCTCAGGCGATTGAGCCGAGTCAGTCACTGGCATCGATCGTCAGGATGGCTGTGCTCGAATGGCTGGAGCAACGGGAAGCTGTCCCATCTGAAGAATCTGAAGAATCTGAAAATTCTGAGAATTCTTAAAAAAAGGATTAAATCGATATATCAGTTATTGAAAATGCTAAAAATCTATATCCAGTAAGTATTACAAGTAAATTGAAACTACTTTGGGGTCGTAGTATCGGCCCCAGAAACAAGAATCCATTTCTGTTTCTGACCTCTTTGACCCATTGGTCAATTACAACCACTGTAAAATCGAGTTAAATATTTTGGGTTACAGAAACACGTTTCTCTGTTTTTCGGAAACAAAGCGTGTTTCTCTGTTTCTGAGAAAGTTGCCGAGAAGTTTAGGGAACTGGTTGCGAGACACCCAAAAGCTTAAGCCAGAGAAGCAGCAGCCCTGAAATGGCGGCCCTGAAATGGCGGCCCTGTCCGAGCGCATTTTGCTCGGCGAACGTTTAAGTGGGTATGAAAAAAACTGGGGACCCCAATCTGTCGGGCGGAACAAAAATTACGGCTGGATCGCCGACCTGAAAAGTGGCAAGCTGAGCATAAAGATGAGCCAATTTTTACGAGCGCTGGAGGAGGTACGATCGACTGCAAAAATTTCTGAAATTCCTATTCCACTTTTACTCATCTAAACATTGACCCGCAGTATTGCTAGGACAAAATTTTGTCGCTATAGTCGTGTCAGAATCTCTCTTGAAACTCTTAACAACCAACTTAAAAATGGTGAAGTTCGCCGTCATGATGATTGATTAAATGTTTAATAACATTGTCCTTAATCATGTTTCTCCGAACCATTTCGATGAGCAAAATCTGCGCTTCTTCAGCAGAAAGTGATTGAGTCTCATCCGAATAAACTTTAAGTTTAAATTGCTGTTCAACCGTAAGTTCAGTTGAGAGCTTATTCGATTGACCTTCATCTTCCCCTGTTTGTTCATTGGTCATAATCTCTACTGTTTTAAGCGTCTGTTTCCTGGTCTTTTTCCTTTAGAGAATCCGTTGATAGAGCATCGGTTGAGGAATTGTTATTTCTGAGGGTTATCAATTGATTGATTCGATCGCGAATCTCCGCACTTTCTCCCTCAAGCCACTGAATTATCACAGCCACGTCGTACTTAGTCCCCGGTGTCTGCCAACCGTACATTTGTGTTAGCAGAGCTTGCATCCGATCGGGATGGTATTCATTCCACCAAATCAATGCTATTTCTCGTATTTTCTGGGCATCTTCTTCACTAATTAATTGCTCGGCTACGGGTTCAGGTGTGGTTGATGTGGGCACAGAATTTGATGTTGGTATCGCTTCACTCATAGTTGTGGCTGGTGTAGCCGGTATAGATTCCTGGGCAGGTTCATGTAGAAGTTCAGAGGTAGGTTCAGAGGTAGATTCAGATGCGGGTGTAGTTGGTGCGTTGCTGGTTTCAGGTAGGTTTTCAGCAGTTTCAGAGTCAGAGTCAGGGTCAGGAAGTGTGAGTAAGGCGCTGAAAGCAGCTTTTTCGGCTTCGGTTAGGCTTGCCCAGACTTTCTGGCGATCGGCAGCGCCGCTTCCGCAAACTTCCTTCAGAATGCCCTGGATATTTCTGGCTAATTTCGGGTCGCCGGCTTCGAGCACTGTGCGAATATATTTGAGTAATTCTGCCTCCTCTATTTGCTGCTGAGTTTGCTGATCGACCTCAATTTTTTGAAGATCAACCTCATTTTCAGAAGGTCGATCGTTTTGAAACTCACTCTGGCTATGGCTTTGATCGACCCGATCGACCTGATCGACCTTTTCACCCAAACTTTCTAAATCTGCTGCTGCCGTCGCGTCCTTGTTTGCCAAATCTGCTATCGGTTCACATGATTGGGCGATCACATTCTCACCATCCGTCGCTTGCTCACAGGCTGAATCGGGAGCTGAATCGGAGGTTTGGTCGGGGGAAGAAGGGGGGGAAGAATCGGGGGTGTGTTCAGGAATTAGTAAAGTTTGAGAAATAGGTTGATCAGGTTGATCAGGTTGATCAAAGCCAGATGTAGCAAGGTGATCAACCTCGTGATCAACCTCCATTTTTAAGGGGTTTTTCAAAAATGAAGGTTGATCAGCAGCCTCAACAGGGACGGATTCGGGGACTGGTTCGGGGACTGGTTCAGTTTTGCACCAAACTCTGACTCGTTTGCTGGAGATCGATCGGAATTCTCGTTCCCACCCCATTCTTTTGAGAATTGCCGAACAGCGCATTTGGTGCGATCGCTCTTGTCGGCTCAGGTCAACTTGGAGATGAGTAAGCAGATCGCTAAGCCGAATATAGTCGCGATGCTCAATGTAATTTTCGATGACATCTTCCCAGGGGTCTGATGATTGAAATTCTTGAGCAATGTGTTCGGCAGTTTCTTCATCTTCATATTCAAGGCAAGGTTCTTCCCCTGATTTGTAAGCCAGCATCGCAGCAGCCCAAATTGCATCTCGTTCTTTCTTCAGCAATTTAGTATTGATCCGGTGTTTGACCGGAATTACCCAAAATCGCCGGTTGCCTGTTTCATCAGCCAAAAACTCTTGCTTGTTTGTGGTTGCGACAATGATGCTGGGTCGGTTGAAGTCTTCAATATCTCGGCAATATGGCGGCCGGATTTTGTCGGTTCCGGTCGATAAAAACGCTTTTGTGGCAGAGACATCGCGCCGTCTGAAAACGCTTTCTAGTTCTGCCCATTCAACAAACCAGGCTTGGTGCAATTTCAGCCGTTCATCTTTATCCGACACCGTTCCCAGGGAATCGTCAAAATATTTGTCTCCGGCAAGTATCTTAAAAAAAGTGGACTTTCTATAGCCCTGTTTCCCTTGCAGAATCATAACTGTGTCTATTTTGCAGCCTGGCTCAAAAGTCCGCTTGACAGCGCCAATCAGTGTTTTTCGGACGAACATTTCATAAATTGGATCGTTAACACCAAAGTATTTTTCAGCCAGAGTATCTAAAATTGAAGTATCTGAAGCCACTGGGAGAGAATTCAGATACTCTTGAATGGGTGAATATTGATTGTCCACGGCTATTTCTGTGAGAATGTCTTGGACATCTTCTCTACTCGATCTGACTAATACTCCGTGTCTGATTGCGAGTTGAAGACGGACTCGATCGAGAGATACTGGTTTTCCATCTATTTCGATTCGTTTGCTGAGTGTGTTTAGTCTAATCCGCTTCCCAAAATGTCTGTTCAACTTTTGGTAATCCTGAATCATCTTGTCATCAGAATTGAAAATATTAAAATCCGATGACTTGGGATTTTCTAACTCAGCAACAGAATCAGGAAGAGAAGCTGGAAAAGAAATAGAAGCAGGCTCAGGTAAAAAATCTAAATCAAAGGGTCGCTGGTTTTTTAGAAAGCGCCAGTATACGCCCTTAATGCAGCTTTCTACTCCATCAGGAATATAGTGTTTGATAGAGGATATGGGGTTGGATTTAACAGCCGAATCCCATACCTGCTGCCATTCATCCTCATCCCATCCACCACCGGGTGAACAACGGCGACAAGCATCCAGAAATAATGTATAAGCATCGTCATCTGTAAGTTGTCCCAGGCGGTGAAATTCAGCCTGAACTCCAAGTAAATCTCTGGCGAGCATTGCCATCGATGTATTTCTTTGAGTTTCGACTCCATTTAAATAAACTTTGGCTTTCCCCAAGGCGGAATCCAAGGGGATAGCGATCGGCACCGGAACCTTCAGATCCTTGAATTTTATCTTTTTGGTTCCTGGCGCGGGGATAGTTTCTGTCGGTTTTATAAGTGTTGCCGTTGAAGTGCCCGCACTTCCTGTACCGTTGGTAGTATTTTCAGCAATTATCTGCCTCGGCAATAAATTGAGTAAATTTTGCTGATTTTGCTCCTTTCTTCTTTGCTCAAGTTCCGTGAATAATTTAATAAGATGTTCCCGCAAATCATTGTAATTGTATCGAATACCTGATTCACTGACAATTTCTGATTTGATGGGTTCACCACCGGGTTTGACGTGCCACGCCCCTGCTAGGCGTAACATCCTACTGGGATTCTTATTACTTTCATCAGCTTCCATTATCTCGATGAGAAGCACTTGCAGTTCGCGCCACTGCTCTGGTGTAATAGGCTCCTCGAACAACCAATACGGTTGCATGGACTTGCCACCGCTAAATATCATGAAGCTTGGCTCTACAAAGCCTACAGAACTCCATTTTTCAAACTGTTCAGCCAGCGAAATGTCGTCCCATTCACAGAAGATACCGCAACAATGCGCGATATCAGCATCGGTGTGACCAGTACCGCCAGCGCCATTAATGACTACATACACACCGCGCCCATCAGTTTGATATTGTTCGATTTGTTGCCAGTTGAGAATTGAGACTTTGCGCCCTTTATCCTTTTTCTTCCGGGGATCTGTGGAATAATACAAAAATCTCAAGTAGGCTTCACCCGGTGCATATCCCAGGTAATTGAGATGTTTTTCTGCTAATTCACGATCGATCACTATTTTCTTACTCACGTCTTTGCTACTCCTGATTTTATTCTTGGTTTTTCAACTCGCGATTGGTTTAAGGAGCTGATAAGAGTCTGCAATTTAAATTGCAAACGATCAATTTGGGCAGTTAAAAGGTTGCGTTCTACCTCCATATCTACAATTTTTTGTTGGAGACAAGTGATTTTTCTGCGATCGGCTGTTTCCTTCTTCTGTTGTGCAGTTTTTTGTGGCGTTTCTTTAGGCTCAGCGACTGGTTCATTAAGTGATTCAGTAGTTGCTTTAGCAAGTCGATCGGCTATACATTCACAGCACAAGCCGTCCGTCAACTTCGCAAAACGACGTTTACCATCTTTGTGATAGTTGGTACGGCACCATCCGTTTATTGTCATCAGAACCTCTGAGCTTTTACATTTCAGTATTTTGTTGAGAGATATTCTGAGAAAAATAAACAATTAAAGCTGCTTCAACTAAAGAACCCACACTAATTCTTTTGTCCGCTGCTAAAACACGAACTTTGTGGTCTAGTTCTTCTGAAATTAATAAAGTCCGTTTGGTTTTCTTACTTTTATGAGGCAAAGTGATTGCGTCAAGTAACACTGTTGAGCTTACTGGTAAGGAATCTGTCATCATATAAAGAAAATAGGGAGTGAGTAAGAGATTGGTAGCCGTCCACGCTTAAAATTTCCTGACTGCGTGTTATGGTTGCCCGTTCATCGCAAAATCTGCCAAGCTCAAAGAAGAATGATGGAGCTTTGCTAATGTACGGCGAAGTTGTTACGCTAAAGCAAGGCGGACTTAGTACCTGTTTCACTGTCAGGACAGGCTAAGACCGCAAAGCATTTAAGGGTGTGGTGATTGAGAATCCAGAACAGCTCAAAGCAAACTAAGGTTCCGAACGGCTCAGAATGTGATTAACTCAATGTCTGCTATGGCTTAAGCTATTACTAGCTTGAGTTTGCTTATTTACCTTCCCCTGTGCTCTGTGCCTTGTACCTGCGAATAGGATGCTTGGTAACTCTCTTACCATGCGTATTTACCACAATAATACCTTATTTACCAAATGGATACCCCATCTCATACCAAATTTCGTTTTTCGGACGGCGACTATCCAGATGTGGAAAGTGAATCTTCCCTCCAGGTGCAACATCTTCCCCGTGGCTACCAGAACAATCGTCAGAACCATCAACATCCTCCTCACAATGATTCTACAAACCCTGAAAACGACAGCCAGAGGGAACCTCAGCGATATGTGATGGATGATCGCACCAGGGCAAAATTTGCTGAGGTGATCTATGAAATGCGTGCAAATCGGCCATATCGAGCATTTGGTCGCTTACTTGGCGTAACTCATCCCACCATCAAAGCTTGGGAAAATCTTGAAGGAGTTCCCGACCTAGAAAATCTTGAACGTGTCGCTAAGTTCCGAGGCGAAACTCTTGAAGAATTCAAGCTAGTCCTTGCTGGGAAGCGGAAACCCAGCCGATTAGAAGAACTCGTACAGCAAGTTCGTACTATTTCAAAGGAGGAGCTTGCTGTGGTACTCCAGGTTATTGCCGAGCGGATTGCCTCCTGAATCCTTCTATTTCCCTTGCGACTTTTTAATCAATGTATTTACCACTACTGGTAAATAGCGTTATACTGGTAACTAACTTACCAGCACTATTTACCAATGAGTAGCAATGGCAAAACTAGCAACAACGTTTACCAGCCTTGACTTATCGGGGTTTGACTTAGATAATCACAAGAAGCAAAACCCAGGATACACAGGAATTAGCCGAGAAATGGTGGATTTTGCCTGTGCTGCCCTTCAAAAAAACCGTGTAGGGATTGCAGTCCGCTCAGTAAATGCAGCCCTCAAGGAAATCTACGGTTACGGAGGAAGTACGGACACAGTATGCAAACTGGTCAAGGAATGGCGATCAGAAAATCTGGCACTCCTCAAGCAAGGAAAATCTGAAAAAGATTTAGCAAGTGCATTGCTGGAAGCCGTAGATGACGGATTGCTTGATGAATCTGAAGTACCTGAAGAATTCCTGGCAGTCATGAAGCAAATGGGATTTGCCATTTACCGTCTCGCTTACCAAAAAGCCGATACCAGTATTAGTGGCGATCGCATGAAATCGCTGGCACAGGAGAATGACGTGCTTCGGCAACAGGTCAAAGAATTTCCACAACTTCAATACGAATTGAACTTTTACAAAGCGGAGTACGAACGTCAAAAAGTCGAACTCAAAGAAGCGTACATGAATCTGAACAAGCAACAATTGGCAGATTCTGAAGAATTTCGTCATCGGTTAGACTCCCTACAAGCCGATCGCAACGAATTACAAGCAAAACTTACACTTGCTGAACAACGGTTGCTCGAAGTCGCTGAATTTGAGGCAGCTTCTCGCGATCGACTCTCTGAAATTTCACAACTCACAGGAAAAATCGAAGCACGGGAACGTGAAGTTTCTAGCCTTCATGCTCAAATTCAAACTCTCCACGCACAAGTTGGTGAGAAAGAAGTCCTGGAATCTCAACTAGAACAAGTGAGAGCTCAACTTAAAGAGGCTTCCACAACAATTACCCACTTACAATCTCAACAGAAAGTTAGTGGCGCTTTACAAGTCGATCGAGTTTTAGATGATTCCGATGAGGAGCTGGTCACTGATGCTCAGCTCATGCTCGAAAACGAAACACTCCATGCTGATTTGTCGGAAGCTCTCAGAGAAATTGAAATCTTGAAAGCTGCTCTTGCTAAAACTCCCGTCGCTCAAGCTGAATCTCACTCTGAATCTCAAGCTGAATTACTTCCTGAAATACTCCCAGAACTACTTCTTGAAGCAGTTTCAGACTTTTCTGATTCTAGTGTTAACCCTCTTTTACAACCTGTTAACTCTGCCTCTGATTCTGGCTTTGACTCTGACCCTGTTAACTCTGAGTCTGTTGAACCTCCAGTTAAGCCCTTTGAACCTGTTCCCAGAAACAAAAAGCCAAAAGTTGCTGTGGCTAAATGAGTAGCCGGCTAAATGAGTAACAGAAACAGAAACAGAAACAGAAACAGACAGAAACAAAAACTCAGTAACAGTTGCTGTTACTGTTACTGAGCTTTGAAGGAAGAATGGGTATTGCTAGAGAGCTAATAAGTGTTGAGTGGGTAGCTCAAGACTTGTAGCAAAAGTGGTGACTCAAAAGCTCGATTGCTGGGTAGAGAGTAATTAGCAATTGATAATTGGATTAAAGACATGATAGATCAAAAAAAAGAAATTCAGCTAATGTTATTGGCACGATTTCCTTTGCTCTGGCTAGTAAGCCCAGAAGAGGAAACAGCCGAAGAAATTTTGCTCGACATAGCAAAAGCAAAGGAAGGGCAAATCTATTTCTGGGATTTTGCTCGTGGCTGGACAGATAACGGGACAGCCAAAGGAAATCCAATGCAAGCCTTGGAGCGGATCAGCAAAGCGCCGGCAATGGAACAAGTCACTTTGTTCGTCATGAAAGACATTGCGACTTTGATTGCACCGGGTGCGAATGGGCAGATAGCAAGTAACCAACTAGCGATCGTCCGCGAACTGAAAAATTTAGCGGTGGCGATCGCCCGTGACCGTCGCTGCCTGGTCATCCTTTCTGACCAACTGCGAATTCCTCAAGAACTGCGGGAAGAAATTACCGTGGTAGATGTCTCCTTACCAGGCATCGAGGAGATATCGAAGTTGCTCACTCGATTAGTGCCTGCCCCCGATTTCAAGCTCACCGCGGAACAACGGCAGCAGCTCGTAAAGGCTTGCCAGGGGCTGACTCGGTGCCGAATTGCCCGCGTCCTTGCCAAGTGCTTAGTTCTGGGAAAAGTTGATATTCGGGCCCTTGCTGCGGTCATCGAGGAGAAACGCCAAACCATCCGAGAGACAGGCATCCTCGAATTTATCCCGGTTCAGTCAGGTCTGGAAGTTGTCGGCGGACTCGAAAATCTCAAGCAATGGGTGAAGGTTCGATCGCACTCTTTTAGTGACGAAGCCCGTGAGTATGGACTCCCCAACCCCAAGGGGGTACTGCTGGCCGGCATTCAGGGAACAGGCAAAAGTCTCTTAGCCAAAACCATTGCTGCTGAATGGAAACTCCCGCTGCTGCGCCTTGATGTTGGTCGGGTCTTTGGCAGCATGGTCGGTGAGAGCGAGAACCGAATCAGACACGTCATTAAGTTGGCAGAGGCGATCGCACCATGCTGCTTGATGATCGATGAAATTGATAAGGCGTTCGCCAACATCACCTCTGGCATGGACGGTGACTCGGGAACTTCCCAGCGAGTATTTGGTGCTCTGCTCACTTGGCTCCAAGAAAAAACTGCTCCGGTCTTTGTGGTGATGACTGCCAACCGCGCCGAAGTCTTACCAGCCGAACTGATCCGCAAAGGTCGGATTGATGAAATTTTCTGGGTTGACCTGCCAAATCACTCAGAGCGGGAAGCAATTTTTCGAGTTCACCTCACCCGTGTCCGTCCTGAGCGAGTTAAGTCAGGGGATTTCGATTGCGGAATGCTGGCAAGTCAGTCAGCCTGCCTGTCCGGTGCAGAGATTGAGCAGGTAGTTTTTGATGCGATGCAAACAGGCTTCAGTGCCGGACGCGAATTCACAGAGCGAGATTTGACCATAGCAATTACTGGCTGCGTCCCGTTAGCGCGGATTGCTCAAGGTCAGATTGATGAACTGAAAAATTGGGCAATTCGATCGGGCGCTAAATCCGCTAGTGTTGCCGATCGGAATGAAACATCTGTAACTCCCTACTCTCATCTTTCACCTCTTGAGGTTGACGAAAATTAATCATTATCAAAAAGCGAAGCCAAAGGTTACAAATGCTTCGCTTTTTGATTTAGGAATTGCCCACATAAATTGAGGCAGAATATGGAACCACATTTTGTTCATCCTTTATCAAGCTTGGAAACCATTGATACTGATGAAGGTCAAAAAGAAGTAATGAATAGTTGGGCATTTGCCTCAATGATTTGGACAAGCGCCGTCACTGGCAACACAAATGCTTTAGCAATAGCCACCGAACTATTTACTAATAAACATGAAATCCCTACTTTTCTCGAAGCTTCTAAAGCAGGAAACGAAGCAGCTATAGCGGGTGCGATCGCAATTATTGCCTTTGCGATTGATGACAAATTAGCCGAAGCATTTGAACCAAGTAAAGGTTCAGAACCTTGAAATAATGATGTAATGCTTCGCTGTAAGAAAATGATGTTTTTAATTTAGCAATCAGATTATGGCAATGATGGATGCTGAAACACTGTCGCAGAATTTGCAACACTTTTGTGGAACTGAGGAATATTACAAGCATTTCCTTGGAATTCAGTACACCGATGGAGTCAAATACTTGGCTAAAAATGCTGAATGCTACTGGTTGATTGATGCGATCGCCTCCCATCAGCTCAGAGCAAGGAGAAAACACAGCTTAACCGAATTTCAAGTTTGGTTCCTTCATGTCGGAAATACCCATGAATTTATTAAGCCTCGGTCGCCTAATGCTGCTGTTTTGACTTGTTGGGAAGATTCACCAACTCCCGAAACTCAACCTGTCATTATTCAGCAGATACCCTTTACCGATTTTCCCTTGCCCGAAATCAAGCTTTATTTACAAGAGAAAGTCCTTCTGTTGCCAAGCGAAAATTAAGCACTAAGAGCTTGTCCAGTTTTCCCACTCTGGAGACTGGACAAAATTTTGCACTATATCATTCAAATAATATTAGGAGCAAATCGAATGACTGCTAGCGAACAAAATTCTGAATTGACACTCCAAGAAAAGCATCAACAACTGGAAGTATTGCAGGCAGAAGTTAACACAATTTTTGCTGAAGCAATTACTAATCAGGTCAAAACTGCTGACTTTGCAATTGAAATTTGGGTCAATGCAATGTTAGATAAAAAAGCTTATGTGGCAATTGCCTGTCGCATGATTCACCACAGCACAACTTTTTTGGGAGATGAATTACTGCAATTTCTGCGATATTTAGCTAACGGAACTGTTGAAAAAGATGCTTCGATCGCACAATGGGCAGTCGATTTAATCAATCAAGGTTTAATTATCAACAACACCCTTAAAGAGGAAAACGAAAATGGCAAATTTGACGTGCAAAGTCTGTAGTGGTCAGCTAATGTTTCTTGGTCAGTTAGGCTACTTGAGACATTATACTTGCCGAAAGTGTGGGATTCATATTAACAAAAGTCCAAAAATTATCAGAGACGAATTCGATCGAATTAAATCAGTCAAATACTAATTATGCCCCTCACACAAACCAAACAATGCGCTAATTGTCCGTGGAAAGTTGACCGAAATTTGAGCAAAATTCCTGGCTATAACCGGGAAAATCATGAAGACTTAAAAGAGACGATCGCTAATCCACATCTAGATTTCTTTGAGCAATTGACAAGTCCTAAAATCGCAATGGGCTGTCACTATTCCACTGAGGAAAAACTGCTTGAATGTGTAGGCTGGATTTACAACCAACTTCGCAACCATAATCTACCTCTGCGATTGGTATTGATGCGATGCGCTACGCGCCCGCAAGCTACGAACCAAATGAAAGAGCTTGAGATTGATGGCGCACAACGAGCAACTTTTGCAGAAACTTTAGAGGAAATTTAGAAAATGTCACACCTTACGCACATCCGAACCCAGATAAAGAATCCGATCGTCCTACAAGAGATTCTTCAGAAAATGATTCAATCAGGACTTGATGGAATTCTTGCTGGAGCTTACCTCGAAACAAATACCCATATCCATGACCCCTTCGGTAACAGTAAGCTAGCAGAGTTTGTTATTCGGCGCAAACAAAGCTATCAAGGTGGTTACGACTTTGGCTTTAAATTGATAGAAGGGACAGACGAATATGAGTTCTTAACTCGTGATGGTTCCATCCATGCTGCCAAACAATTTATGCAGGAACTTTTACCCTGGTATGCACGGGAAAATACTCTAGCAGTATTGAGAAGTCAAGGGTTTAATATTGAGTCTCAAACTGAAGAAAATGGTGAAGTTATCATAGTTGCTGGTAAATGGTGTTAGTCAGTCGTTAAAGCCATAATTAATGCTTCGCTCTTAAGGTTTGAGGAAAGCCGTTAATCTTAACTGTTTTCCTCTCAAATCAAATAGTTACCATGAAACACATTGTCATCTTAGAAGTCATTGATGAAAATAATCTGACAGCAGAAGTTTTGGAGGAACCGCCAATGATTTTAACTTGGTGGGGAATGTTTTTCTTGTTTAATCGTAAAACCGCTCAAGATTCGATCGAAGGTCAAATCATCACCTATATCTATATCGAGATATACGGCTGCGCTTTACGAAGTATCAAAGTTTCAGAAGTAAAGAAATTGGGGTGAATATCATGGATGCTGAAAGAGAACAACAAGTAATAGACGAAGCTGCAAGAATTCAAACAGAGGTTGATAAAGTCTTTGAAACGGCTCGATCGAATAACTGGAGTTTGGAACAATTTGCAGTTAAAGTTCTAGCAGGCGCAACAGAATTTGACTTAGCATATATTGCCATTGGTTCTCAACTTGTTCAAAATGTTACGGGATTAGATGGTCAAACTTCAGTGGAAATTCTCAAGTATTTGATTGCTGAAGCCATAGATAAGAATACTGTGAAAATTAAACAAGCACAGGAACTTTTCTATAACGGATTACTTATCAACAAAGAACAGGCTGAAGAAGAAAAACGGCAGCAGCAAGTATCTAAACAAACCTCAAAAGAAAGTAGAAATTAGGATGAAGACTTACAAAGCTGATGACACAGTAGGACAACTGAAACTATCGATCGCCATCAATCTAATCCCAAATCTCCCCCCGGTTCCTTGCAAGGATTATCGCTTGATAGTTGCTGATCCTCCTTGGTTATATGGTTTACGAGAAACAGATCCTAGCCACCGTGGGCGGTGTCCATATCCCGCCATGACTGACCAGCAGATTTTGGATATGCCGATCGGTGCGCTCGGAGGTGATGATTCCTATATCCTTTTGTGGACAACGAACAATCACCAATTCTTAGCCTTCAAATGTCTCCTAGCGTGGGGATATGAACATAAAAGTACATTCACTTGGGAGAAGGTGACGATCGCTGGAAAACCCCACATGGGAATGGGGCATTATGGTCGCAACTGTACCGAACACTTATTAGTAGGAACAAAGGGTAATGCTCCTAGCATGACTACACTCGGAATGACCAATGTTCCTAACATCATTCGTGCCCGTCGTCAGGAACATTCAAAGAAACCTGAAGAGTTTTGGGTTCTTGCCAATAGTCTAGGTCAGAGACTAGAAAATTGTGAGAGGTTGGGCAAGTTATCGCAGCCGTCAAGAATTGAACTATTTGCTCGGCAACAACGCCCAAACTGGGATGCCTGGGGTGCTGAAGCTAACTTACCTAATGCTTTAGTTTGATGACTTAACCCTAGTTTTTCATCGGAATTACTAGGGTTAAGTCTCTCCGTTACTGCTTCGCTTTGAGATATTGATTTGTCTTCTCCTATTTACCATCATGCTTGATGATTCCATAAAAGTTGTAACGATTGACGAGGACAGCTACATTGTTCGAGCACAGGAATATCGCTATCTGGCTGCTGAAAACTCTCCAGAAATTGTCTCGAAAACTTATATCGAAGTCCTGAAATTGCTCGGGGAAATGGAGGTTACACAGTTCACCGGTGACGGAACCGAGTTAGTAGGTTATTTGTACAGAACTCATGATTTAGCTAATTCAAATCCTGAAATGTGGGATATACCAAAGTTTATCCCGTTTGATGACCAGTTTTATGATGAAAAACGAGCAACTTACTTCGGTGATACAGGCTTTGACTTTGCCAAAAAAGAACTAGAAAAACTCTCAAAATTTCGTCTACTGCAAGGCATCAAACGCTACCTAATCAAAGATTACGATCGAAAGATAATCGTATGTTTGCGGATGTACGACGCTTGCCGTCAGTGCTGGTCTACAGCCTTCAAAACTGAGTTAATAGCATTCAAAGCTCCCGAAATCTATAAATGGAATAACTCTGTGTTTCGGTTAACTTTGACTGCCGATGAAGATGAAACAACAACTGCTTACTACACACTTTCAGGAAAGTACAAACGGGAGTTAACTTAACTCTCTGCGTTAGTGCTTCGCAGAAAGGTATTGATTTGTTCTCTCTTATTTACCATGATGACAACCGTTCATAACGACTGCACAATGACAGAATCAGAGTCCAACGAATTGCCCGAGATTGCTGAAAACGGGTTTATTATTGTGAGTGACTTTTATGCACATCACCATGAGTTAATCGAAACTGCACTGAAAAATAGTGAGTTTCAATACCTAATAAAGTTTCATCCGTTTGATCCTGCTGCGCTCTGGAAACAAGGTGCTTTTAGAGTCTATGTTTTAGAGGAACATCTCGAAGCAGTTAGAACTTTCTGTATGTCGATCGAATTTGCCAACAAATCCAACAAATAATAGCGTAATAACTGGGTCGCTCCCAGTTAAAATCCAGAATGCTTCGCTCTGAACTTGTGAGTTTTTAGCATAAAAAATGAGCGAATTAGAACTAAATATATCCTCAGAACAGGGTTCTTGGAAAACCAAAGAAGGTAAATCAATCCCATATCTAAGAGAGCGTTGTCAACTTCTCATTGATGACGGCTGGAATGATTACTACCTTCAAATCACGAAATAGTCCAAAAATACCACAATTGAAATCTCGGTGGTTAGTGGAGATCCAGGCTATGACGCAGAAAGCCGATGGTCAAAAAAGCAAGTTTATCGTTTAGCAAAGTTATCCCATACAGAATTTGCTAGACAAAAAGCTGAATTGATTCAAAATGCGATCGAATTTGCCAACAATCTGGTAATTTATTTGGTAGCACAAAACCTTATTAGCGTAATAATTGGGTCGTTCCCAGTTCTAACAAATGTCTTCATCATCTGACATCAATATTTCAGGATTTCACAAGGTAGGAGATTTTCCATCGAATCAGCATCACACGGTTGTTACTGCCATCAACAAAATCCCTCATCAACTAGAGTTTTACGTTTATCAAGGCAAATTTAGCCTCTATGTTCCCCCTGAGGATCTTGAGGCAGCCAAAGTTTTGTGTGAACCAATCCCTAAAACTTCGGGTTAACTTTATAAATTAATAGCGCAATAACTGGGTCGCTCCCAGTTTTCTCTCATGCCTTACTACATTTTGGTTACGAACGAACAAGAGATAGATGTCTACACCACTCGCGAAATGTTGACAACAGAAGAAATTCAAGATTTGGTTGGCATTGAAGGAGAGCCAGCCACTTTTGAGGTGCTAGATTCTTCTAATTTTTCTGACCCCAAGATTGTCATAATTTGTGATGATGACGTGGAACCGAAAGCGCTGAAACCGACTTGTGTAACTAAAAAGGGAGACGTGATTTTTGGTCAGGTAGTTATTCTTGGAACTAATAACTCACTCTTAGATTTGTGCTTGCTAAATCTTGAACAAGTAAAAATGGTGAAAAAAGAACTCAGATTGCACCAAAAACCACCCAAGCCAGAACACGATTTTAGTGCTTCGCTGTGAGATATTGATTGATTTTCTGTAATTGCCACCGTTAACGGGAGCCAGCATGACACGATTTTACGTTTTAATTAACTCAACAGGAATTGAAGAAGTAGCAGCAACCGAACTGCCACAAATCCCCGAACTTCAAAAGCTTGTAGGAATTCCAGGGGAAGAAGCGTTCTTTGAGGCGGTGTACCACTGTTATTCTGACCTGTCACTCGCGGTTTTGTGTGATGACGAATTCTTGCTAAAGGCTCATCAGCCAACTATGCTTACTCCAAAGCGCGTGATTCTTCAGGGACAAGTTCTCGTTGTGGCGAGCGATCCGCAAATTGCAGATTTCTGTCTGTTAACTCAGAAGCAGGTAGAGCTTGTGAAACGAGAAACCAAACTCTATCAAGCAAATTTACGTTAGCTCTAACAAAATCATGCCCCTCATTCTGGGGCGTGATGGCAACTTTCTTAGCATCTATCAAAGGAACAACACAAAAAAATGGATAAGAATCTTTACCAAAGAATTATTCAATATGCCAGGGTAATTGCTGGGGGGGATGAATTACCGTGGTCAGGTTTGTACACTGCTCGAAGTGTCTATAATCTGCTTAAAACTTCAGAGCCACTTTACCCAGAAGACATAGGGACTCAATTGGGAGATTTGTCAGGAGAATACGTTAATCAAATTATTTTGGCTTTGCAGAATGGTGGAATTGAAATCAAGTCAGTCCCGACAGAAACCATCAACGGTAGACCCAGAGTAAAATATACGATCGACACGTCTATGCTCTATTACGTTGTAGTTTCAGAACAAGGTTTAGACATTCGATTCTCCAAAAACCAACTTTTACCTAATATTCGTGAGCTTTTGGATTTGAACATAGAAGTCCAAGACCAAGCCTTCTTAGAAATCACAGAACATCAGTTTATTGACAAGAGTTTGGTGATTTTAAGTAATGCTGGTGCGGAGGGTGAAGTAAACTTTGTCGCTAAAAACGGACAAGAATTGCGAGGTTTACTTGTGATTCTTGGGATTGACACGAATGAAAAGTTTTTCTTGATAAGTGCAACCCAAGTTAAATCCATAATTCCTCAACTTCTTAAAAACTATGACTGAATTATCGTAGCTTGCGGCCGCGTAGCGCATCGATAGTCAGTAATTAGCATCAATTTCAACGCATTTACGTGGGAGTTGCGCCCCACATCACATTTAATCAGGTAATAGCAATGGTAGATGCCACATACCCCACGGAATATGACGCGGTACTCGGCAGTCAAGTCTTAGTTCCCGAAGGCGCTGCGGTGCTCGGAGGTTTATTCGGTGTCAGGAGCCGTTTGGCATCACCTCATCTAGCATCGCAAATTGGTGCCATGTCTGAAGCTTGCAAATATGGTGAGCCTGGTTTTGATTTGATGATTCAGTTTTTGAAAGATAAATCGATCGACCCAACAGTAAAAAGTGCGGGAAAAATTTGCGTTTATTCAATGTTAAATGATACTTTAGTGACTGATGATTTGGGCTGGTATCTTATTGGACATCGACAGCTCTACCCTGAAAGCAAAATAGATACTTTGCGATTAGCTTGTGAAAAGCTTCTTGCTTACATACACACGTTGTACGGGAAAAAGAAATGGTATTTGACGGGAGGCTACAGTTATATTACTTTTTCTCAAGTTCAAGATTGGGAATGGGCTAAAGGCAACAGAAAAACTTTGAGTGATTTAATCAACCACTTAGTACAAATTCTTTCAGCCGAAAAGCTAAGAAGAGTAATAATTTTGAATTTTGTTTACTACTGCCAAACATATTATGATATTGGCGTAGCCTATCAGAAGGAAGTACCTAGAAATAAGTTTCCTGACAATATTGAACCGAGATTGTTAAGGCAAGGTATTTATCACAGTTTACTTCCTTGGTTTGAAGAATCTTTTTCCTCGTTGGTTTCAGCATCATTTGAAGACTTAATCCTTGATTAAAATTATGTCAACACAACAAGAATCCACCGAATATGATGCGATACTCAGAAACCGTTTAAATTCGTCAAACATGGAAATACAGATTGCTGGAATATCTGAAGCTCTCAAATATGGCGAGGCTGGTTTCGATTTGATAGTTGAGCTGCTTCAGGATGAATCGATCGACCCAACGGTGATATCTGTTGCTAACATTTGCATCAGCAAGGTTTTGAGGGAAACTGTCATAACCAAAGACCTGGGCTGGTATTTATACGGTAATTCCCAGTCAAATGACCCAAATGATACACTGCTGATTGCCTGCAACCAGCTCCTCGATCGAATTAAAAACACCTACAATCACGAATGGTTCTTCGGAGGCGATTCGCAAAGTATTTGGTTTTCGCCGGGGAATTGGAATGAAATAGATAAGAACGATACCAAATATCTCCCGTTAAATCCTTTGTTTGAAATTTTGTCGGCTGAGAAACTTAGACGACAAATTATTCTAGAGTTTGGACAAGATTTCAACTATGCTTCTGATAGTTATGCTGAAGAAGTAAATCGTAGAAATATCCCGCAACCCTTGAAAGACCGAATTCTAAATCAAGGGCTTCACCGGAGTCTACTTCCCATTTTTGAAGAGCTTTTAGGTGTTTAATTAGCCATCGATAGCCCATTTGATCGCCCGTTTCGCCCTTTTCCCCCAGCAGCAACAGCGGGAGTAATACCCCGCTATGCTTCGCTTTTATGGTGTGACTTAGTTGAGAAAGCACACATAATGGAAGATTATTTGACTGACTGGACGATCGATCAGAAAACCTACAATTTAGCTTTAGCTTTTGCTTCAGAATAAGCCGATTTGGAAAAAAGTCAACGAGTTTTCTACAATACGCTAACAGTGTGGGCGGTCAATCATCTCTTGGGATGGATGGAACTTGAAACCATTTTAGACAAAAATGAGAGTGGGAATCAGGTACTTCAAGGAATTTTAGATGTTGCTGATTTGATGCTGCCAGGAATCGGAAAGATTGAATGCTGTAAAATTTCTGAAGAAGAAACAGCTATTTCTCTATCAGTTCGAGACGATCGCATTGCCTATATCTTTGTCCAATTACCTGACCCATTAGATAAAGTCAAACTTTTGGGCTTTCTCCCGGCTGCCGACCTCCACGGTGATACTGTAGAAATTTCCGTTGCCGACCTTCAGCCATTTGATAACTTATCGGACTATTTGGAACGCATTTAATTAGGAACGGTGTAATTTTTTGCAATTGGGAAAGTAGTTAAATGCTGGCTGCTTTCCAGCTACTCCAAACAGCACCCTTGAATAATATGAAAACTCAACTTGACGAAGTAGCGATCGGACAAGTGGCATCAGTTCTTTGTGTGGCAAGTACAATGTACAGCTCTGCACTTCGTAATTATAAGCATTTTCCGGTACTGCCCATTCTCCCCTATCCTCCCCACTCAGACTCAAAAATCATTGGTTTTGATGACCCACACTTGCACTATGACTACCGTTTCTGGTGGAAAGGATTGGCTGAAGAGGTTTTCAATGATTTGATCTATGAAAATCCTTCTGACTGGCCATCTCGCATCCAACGGGCGGAGGACGTGATGGGTGAACCGTTCCTGAAAAAAATGGTTTGCGTTCGAGAGATGCCGTTCCTGGCTCCCTCATACAGTTTCATCCCTGCTTTGGAGGAAGCTTACAAAGACCACACCCTGGTCAACGACATTTGCCCGCACCAGGGCTACAAAACTTTTCCAAGCCTCTTAGACCCTGACGGATGCCAGAGGGTATGTCCCGGACATGGACTTGGGTTTCGAGATGGCAAAGTCTGCAAACGCAGTGAGTAAATTATTACGATCACATTCTGAGCAGGATGCGATCACCCACACCTACAGGAGCACCCCATGAAACTCAAAGATGTTATTGCCAATCTGTCGGCTGCCGACCGCCAAAGTCGGAAAGGAGTTTTCTACGACCCCCGGACTTTCGTAGCAGACTATGGAGAAACTGATGCTGTCGTTGCAGAACACGACCAAGAGCCAATCGGTTATCTGCTGTTTTGCGATTGCTCTAGACTTGGAGATGGCAGTGTAGCCGACCAAATCGAGCGACACTCCTAATTCGTTACTGGCACTGTCACTTCAGCATCGGCAGTGCCCAGTGACGCGAGTAAAAGTTTGATTTACCACCGTTTTTTACCGACCAGGAAAAGGAAAATGCCTAAAACTCATGTAATCGTGCCACTTTTTCATACCAACAACGAAGGCTGGTATGAAGCGAAAAAGTCGATAGTTGCTGGTTCTTCTGTGTTGCTGAGTGAGGTTAAAAAGTGTGCACCAGCCTACCTCCATGTCTGTGAGTTTGAAGACGGTACACCAGCCGAAGAAATTAAAGCCCTCATGTCGGAAGGCATGAAAGAATGCCACCAAACGGCTCAAGAAGAAATGGTGAACTTGTTTGGTGATGATTGGCGCAACAGAGCCTTTTACAGTTTCGGTGAACTTGAATATACTTCAGAAGCGGTTTTTACACCCCAAGAAGAAGCCTATCTCAATTCATAGACTGCTTCGCTCGTCAACAACTCTTCACTCAAGTAATCAACATGACAGATTATATTCTTGGCTCTGATGGTCAAAAAATTACTGTACGGAACCCTTTCAACCCAGGGGGAATTGAAGCAACTTTACGACGCTGGTATGAGGCTTATAAAGCGGGAGAAATCTCGCAAGATGATGCAGAACATAGCATACGATTCGATGGAGTGATGGTCTGGCGTAAATGGGATAACTTTCCTGACAATGAAGCTACTCGACACATTGGCACTATTAGCGATTTGGCATCAATTTTTGGTGAGGAAGCTCATCTAACTTTAGAAGAGTTTTTGTATAACCATTTCTAAAAACCGATTATAATAGAGACGGGCGTTATTCCCGTTTCTATTTGTTCGACCAGTCGATCGAAATTGTAATAAACTTTAATCGTGAAAATAAAAGGTAAAGACAATGGTGGATTTAACAGGTTTAACCAACTTATTGGATGAGCCTTCATGGACAGCAATAGAATGTTTTAGTATTTTAGATTTCTGGACAGGTCTAGTAAACTCTCAAGATATATACAAATTAATATGTGATGACGAATTATTACCGTGTGAAGACCCAACAGAAATGGTACATCTAGAGTTAAAACTTAAAATAGATATTGTATTACAACAATTAATAAATAGGTTTGTTTCTGTCTGTCCTCATGCAACTAAATCGGAACATTTGAGACAGCCTCCCGCTTTTGTGATATTACCCGCAGGAAACTCTACTGCAATTGCTGGCATCGTTTTTAAAGCTGATGCGAAGGGGGCAACCTATATTTGTTTTCCTAGTCGCTATCTAAATTTTTGGAAGTTGTGGTTTGAAATACAAAACGAAAAAATTAGTGATATATTAAATCCAATAAATAGAGTTGATATTGTCCATCGCTCATTTCCCTCTTAAGACGGAATGCCAACTAATAATTTTTTGTCTAAATACTTACCGCCCAACACAATAACCATGTTGTTTGGGAACTCTAAAGTTGGTAAAAGCAAGTTAGCGATCGACTTAGCGTTCTGTGTAGCTACAGGAAACTCTTGCTTTTTAGAACAAAAAACTAAACAAGGGAAAGTGCTAATTATATCCAGCGACTCTCCTCAGTCACTCAGACATAGCTTAACTCGCCGAGGATTCTCTACGGAAAATGCTGAAAATATCCGTGTTATTCTGCGTTGGAGCATCGACCAAATAGAAATGCTAGCGACTCACTTAGAAGATTTTCAACCCGACTTATTAATTATTGACTGTTTTAGCGCCTCCATTCATCTAAGTGAAGCTAGTTGCTTAAAACTGAGGAAGTTAGCGAGTGATTACCAAACCTCTTTTTTGTTCGTAAGTCACCTAGGAAGAGAAGAACCTACAAGAGATTTTATACCTCACTTAGGGTGGAAAAATAATATAAATGAAATGATTAAATTAAGTTCAAGTTGTAACACTTGTTGGTGGGAGCTTTTTTCCTCGGCACAAAATTCAAAAAAACGAATTTTTTCGCTCGGTGGGGGAGGTATTAAATACAAAAAACTGAACCTCAAATTTAACCCTGAAGATTATTCGTTTAGTTTAATCAAAAAAGTTGGAAAGACCAAGAGCATAGAAGAGTTTAGGCAACTTTTTGAGACACTGTATAAACAAGACTAATTTTGGCTCTCGTTAAGTTGCCCGCTGCTTACGGGGCTTAGCGTATCGGCATTTTGGTAACAAATACAAAAAAGCCCCGGAACTGATGAAGATAGTTTCAAGAGCGTCCTATGGTAACTCCTGGCGATCGCTCCTGATTCATCAAATCCTGTACTTCGTGAGTTAGTCTTTGGGCTTCCTCAGCGCTCAGGGAATCTTTATCATGATCATTCAGGTAATCAGCGAAGAATCCTGCAATTACATAACTTTGCCAGACAAACATTTCGTTTTGGGTTCCGGCAATGGGACGGTCAAAGCTTTCGCCTACATGAAATACCGAGTTATCTTCGGGATTTCCATAGAATTTAGGTGATTCTTCTCTGATCCCACTGCTAAAAACTCTGTAGCGTTTCCTAACTACCGATGTTAAATGGGTAATTGTCACCCCTGGCGGTGGATTATTCTTATCTCGGTAGTTGCCTTGGTTCATCCAGGCATAGAAAGCATCTATGTTCCCTGATACTTGATATCGATCGCCTTGCTCACTATGATTCCCGTACTCAGACAGTAGCATTTCCTTGAATAACTCAAAAACTTTTTCATCTGATTGGTTCATTGAAAAAGAGCATTTTTTCAAGAGTTTATTACAGTCTGTCAGAACTTGGAAAGCATCTGTTACTTTTGTATGCACAGACAACGGTGTGCTGCTTACTACATTACAGTTCTTTCTCCTGATTCCTAAGTAAACTGTATGTCGATCACTTATTACTGCTGGAGCAAGATAGCATCCAATAATTAAACTTTCAGGCTCAGGTTTACCAAATCCTACTGCTTTTTGTCGTCTCCGTTTTGCTTCACCCATATTTCCTCACTTTTAAACTCAATATTATTCTATTTTAACGCTATTCTTTACTTAGCGAACATTATTAGCTTCGCCCTAAAGTAGTGATTTAGCGGATAGTATTATGCACAACCCAGATTTTTCAATACCTCAAGAAGTCGAAAAGCAACTTAGAATATGTCTTGTAATTGAAGAAGCTTCATGGATTAACCCTGAAGGTGAACTCGTACCTTGTGAGGTCAATCATGAAGTCGTTGCCCCCCATTTTTTCCCCGGTAACGCAGCCAAATTGGTTTGTTTTTATCAACAAAAATATGTGACGATCGGAAAAACACCAATCAAACTCTTTCTAAACAAGGATAGTGCTTGGGAAAGTGCTTGTCTTGATGCTGTTTCTGAATTAGGTTTATCAAATACTCCGATTATTTCTAAGTCGATCGTTACTCAGGTTATCAATAAAGCTACACTCTTGAGTCAGTCTTTAAATTGGTGGTTGATATAATAACGGTTTCTTGTTTCTCGTTTCTAGCAATGTTTCTGGTAACGTTTCTTGTAATGTTTCTAGCAAATACTAAGATTTTGCTTCGCTTGTGAGGGTTTGAGATGGAGGTAAAATAATGCTAGAGTTCGACATAGAAAATGGTACTTGGACAGGTAAAGATGGCAAATTGGTAAAATACACAAAAGAAACTCGCCAGCTTAGTAGTCACGATGATTGGAGCGAGTATCATTTGCAAATTACCAGATGGCCAAAAACTACATCAATTGAGATTGTAGTGATGAGTGGCGATCAAGGATATGACTCTGAGAGCCGATGGTCACGTTCCGAAGTACATCGGCTAACCAAACTGCCTCATGCAGAATTTGAGGCACAAAGAGATCAACTAATTGAGAAAATCCTCAAATTAGCAAATGAACAATTTGGGCATCTAACACTTTAAAAGCGCATATCTGGGTCGCTCCCAGAACTCTTATCATGTACGACCAAAGCAAGATAACGTTAGGCAAAACCATTAAAACTGCTCGACAACAGCATGGTTTTAGCCAGAAAGACTTGTGTAAATTGCTGATTTTACCGTCAGACAGTTTTCAGACGATCGACCGCTGCCTGCTAGCAAAAATCGAAAACAACCGAGTTAATGTGCGATCGAATGAGTATGACTGGCTGATACCCAGAATTGCTGCAATATTTGCTCTTGATGTTGTTTGGCTTGAAGCAATCCGTCAACAAACCGAAGTTGAGCCTCTGGACTTAGAAAAGGCCGTAGCAGTATTTCCCATTTACTTCAATCGCAAAACCTATGACCTATAAAAGAGTGTATCTGCATCGGGTGGTGGCCGAACACAGCATCAATCGTAAGCTCAGACCCGGTGAAGTTGTTCATCACCTGGACGAGAACAAATCTAACAACTCGCCAGAAAATCTGGTAATTTGTTCCAGTGCTTCAGTTCACAGACGCCCTGAATGTCCGCTCTCTGCGACAAAAACTTGAAGCCGATCGAACTCTGATTCAAGTTGAGGATTTGTGGTTATAAAAGTTAGAAATACTTACACATCACCCTTTGGCTACCCTTCGGCTACGCGGTTCCTGAGCCCTTCGACTACGCTCAGGATAAACTACGTCGAAGGGTAGTGCAAGGCTCAGGGCATCACCTCCGCGTCGGAATGTGTAAGTCTGCCGATTTTCGGCAAAATTCAAGTTCAATCTACTTTGACCTTTCACCTATGAAAATATTTTTCCTTGACCTAGACGGTACACTCCGCCAAACGAAAAGCGGAGAAACATTCATTAACCGACCAGATGATCAACAAGCCATTCCCGGAGCTTTAGCAGCAACCGAATATTTGAGTTCGATCGGATTCATTCTCATTGGCATCACCAATCAAGGTGGATGTGCTGCAATTGACCCTGCTACCAACAAACCACGGAAAAGTTTAGAGGATGCGATCGAGGAACAGAAGATTACCCTAGAGCTTTTTCCCAAGTTGTCGGAGATTTATTTTTGTCCAAGCTGGGGTGAAAACTGTTTTCAAGTTTCTCGCTCTGGTGAAATCAATTCTTTTCAGGCGCCGATCGGTAACAGCGGTGGCTCAATCTCATGTCGGAAACCAGGACACGGAATGCTGTTACAGGCTGTTGCTGGCATTCATTCTGATGCTGACCCGGTTGACTGGGGGGATTCATGGATGAGTGGCGATCGCAACGAAGATGAAGTCTGTGCAGCATCAGGGATTGTCAATTTTATTTGGGCAAATCTCATGCTCAAACGGTTTGGCGGGGCTGATTGCCAAGAAACCCCCAACGAAATAGTTAAAAAGTTTGATCGACTGATTCAACACTAATTCAAGAGCGTTTGGCCGGATCGCTCCCGGCTTTATTTCCCTGAGAATGCAAAAATTTTTACTTACAAGTCTAACTGCCATCACTTTGACTGCTACTGCTACTATCTATTTGCTATAGATAGAGACACAGAAAGAAACCCAAGAAATTGAGAAATATTTTGGTGAATATCAGGAAGCTTATCAGATCGGCATTCAACTCGAAGAATTTGAAGGCAACCGTCACAAGTCAGAGTAATGCTTCGCTTTGAGGTAGTGTTGCTTTTCTCAATGCTATGAACTTAAAAGAATTAGTTCGGTTTCTGAAATATGAAGCCGACCTCCCTAACTTTTTTCAGACTTCTGCCAATTACTACCAGCAAAATCAAACACTACCTTCACAAACTGAAAGTCAGAAAATCAAGGTAGCTTTAGCCGTCAGCGATCAAAAAGAAGGTCAGCAGCCAAAGAGTAATGATCCACTCTATCAGCAAGCCTATCAAATCGCTCAGTCTATTTAGTTGGAGCTAATAAGTAGATGGAAGGCATTAATATCTGGTCTGGCTCTGATATTGGGATTGGTGCAGCTTTGACCAATCCCACAGAGCTAGCTTTCCGAAAGGGCAACATCAAAAATCGCTACCCGGTAACATTCAGAGGCGTGAATTTCCGTGATGCTGAATCTGCCTATCAAGAGTACAAAAGTCGTGATATGCAGGAAGCGATCGAGATTATGACAGAAATCATTGTGTGCAAATTACAGCAACATCCACGACTCTTTGAAGAAATTACTAAACGAGGCGGTGTTGAATGGCTTAAGCGATGCCGTCACATTGTTGGAATCAGAAATAGTCGCTGGGAAGGCTACGGATTGGAAAGCAATTTCATCCTGTGCTTGATATTTGCCTATCAACTGTGCAGTGAATAGCGTGATTGCCGGGTCGCTCCCGGTCTTAAATTATGTCTAAGCCTAAGTCTGAAATCAAGTTTGCGATTCTTAAAGCGAGTTATTGGGTTGTTGGAGTTTAGACTAAGCAGGTTAAAAAGTGTGATCGCTGTGAGAGTAGGGAACAGTTCTCAAGAACGGCGGTAGCTGGCGACCAGCTATCAGACTCAACCATAAGATAGATACCAGCGAGCGTTGACGTTCTCCGAGACTTGCAACAAGAGAAAAAAACTGTCTGCGATAGTTTCAACAGACAGCATCAGGGTAGAAGATTGAGAATTCAGCTAAAAAATCTCAAATCTACCTGCAATGAAGTTTGAACAATTACGGGAATTTCGTCAACTTGCTTATGAATGTCTCGGCAATGCCAAAGACGCCACCTTTGAACTAGCAGACGCGATAATGACGACTCGCCACGTCTCATGTTTAGGAGATTTAGCCCTCAATCCCTTATTTCGGCGTGAGTGGTCAAGCGTCTACGAAGCACTACAAGACTGTAGACCAGACCGAGAACAATTGATGCAACTATACATCCAGCAGATGTCAGAGGTAGAACGTCCAGTATTAGCCATCGATCATACGGCATGGTTAAGACCCCATGCACCTACCCTCAAAGAGCGGATCTATGAACATCAACCCACAGCCACACCTCATGGCATACCTGTTGGTATCGGTCAAGGCTATAGTACGATTGCCTGGATACCTTCGACCAGTGGCAGTTGGGCACTCCCCTTAAGACACGAACGTATTACCAGTTGGGAAAACCCGATTGCTAAAGGCGCTGAACAATTAGCACAAGTGTGTCAAGATCTTCAGCATCGACCTCTAGCCCTATTTGATAGTGAGTATGGATGTGCCCCTCTGGTAAAAGCCACCGCAGCAATCGCCGCCGATAAGCTAATGCGTCTTCGTTCTAATCGTTGCTTGTGGTCAGCACCTTCATCCTATAGTGGTAGAGGCAGACCAAAAATTCATGGAAACCAGTTTAAGCTTAACGACTCCTCAAGCTGGTGGGAACCAGAACAAACCCTGGAATCCCTTGAGCCGAAACTCGGACGAATCAGGTTGAGAACATGGGATAACTTACATTTTCGAGGTAGTCCCAAACATCCGATGACTTTGATTTTAGTAGAACGCTTAGACACTTTCACGGGTCAATTAAAAACTCAACCTTTGTGGTTAGTTTGGGTTGGTGTTCAAATGCCACCTCTTACAGAAATTTGGCAACTATATCTACGTCGTTTTGCCATCGAACACTGGTATCGTTTAGCGAAACAAACCTTGCATTGGACAATTCCGAAGCTAAGCACTCCAGAACAATGTGCACGATGGAGTGATTTAATGCCATTGCTAACTTGGCAATTATGGTTAGCTCAAGATTTAGTCAGGGAAATTCGTCTACCCTGGCAAAAGCCTCTCCCTGAATTGACACCTGGAAGGGTTGCACAATCAATGCTTCCACTTTTAATTAGGATTGGGAGTCCGGCTGTTGCTCCCAAACTCCGAGGAAAATCGGCTGGATGGTCACCCGGTAAACTTCGCGCTCAAAGATGTCGCTATCCCGTGGTCAAAAAGGGTAAAGGTCGGTTCCAAAAATCTCCCAAATTCGTAATTTAACCTGGAAAACTCTTTCTAAATTCACTAGAATTTCACTCAGCGTTAGCTGAGTCAATTTGTGCTTAGTCTAAACTCCAATGGGTTGGCAGTGCTACTGAATATGGCTGCGTTTACTGGTTACTCGAAATGAAAGGGATGTGGAGTCAAGAATTTGAAGCAGCCCATTTCTTTGATACTCGATCGGAAGCTCAACAACGATTAGTTCAAGAGAACCAAGATTCTGAGCATCCTCATTGTTCCATTATTGAGGTTGAACTTTACCGTGATTAAGTTTGAATGCTTCGCTTTGAGTTGATGAGTTTAATCAATTAAGGAATAAGATTCATGGCAATGCAAGTCGAACAAATCATGTCAATCATTGCTGGTGCTGAAGAAACACTGCGACTGTTACTAAATCAGCCCGAGTACCACACGCTCGCCAGCCGTGAGAATTTTGTCACACAAAACGAATTAGGTTTGGCAGATGCTATTCAGGCACTCAGTGAAGTTTATCAAGCGATTCAAGTATCTGAATGCGATTCAGTCAATGCTGTCGTTAGTTCTGAACTACCACCGAGCGGAATTTCTCACTAATTAATCAGCGCATAGCCGGGTCGCTCCCGGCAGTCTCATGAAATCTACAACTGTTGAGTGGAATCCCCCGACTGCTGAAGAATTGCCATGTAATTGGTCAGTTCAGGCGATCGGACCTGATGGCGGAGCTTATAAAAGTCGTGACGGTTTGATTGTAATAATTTCTTGTTGCATAGAAAGAGATGGTCATTGGTGGGTTCATCTCTCACTGTCTCGGAAGAAATCAGTTCCGACCTGGATAGATTTGGTCAAAGTCAAAGAGCTTTTCTTAGGTGCGGATACTGTAGCACTTCAGGTTCTGCCTCCTCGATCTGAATGGGTAAATGTTCATGAGTTCTGTCTGCATCTTTATCATTGCCTCGACCAACGACCAGTCCCTGATTTTCGTAAACTAGGAACAATTTGATGACACTCGATCCAAATGACATGAGAACCTACCCGGTTCGACAAAAGCCATGCAAAACTTGTCCGTTTAGTGGTGAAAAACCATTACCTCTATCTCCATCAGAGTTGACCGTCTACTACGAAAACTTGATGGGAAACGGGCAACACATTTGTCATAGCACCAATAACACGCAAATCTGTCGTGGCGGACGAGACATACAACTAAAATGGCTGTGTTCGATCGGTTTCTTAGATAACCCGACTGACGAAGCTTTCAACGAAGCAGTAAACTGGGCATTGAATAATAAGAAGTCAGCAACGTCAACAACCCATGACTAAATCTTAGCAATTAATTCAAGCTTTATGAACTGCAAAATGACCTTGGGCAGATTAATCAAAACTGCCTGATTGTATCAATCTATGAGTCAAATAGAACTGGCTCGTAGATTGACCGCTCACACAGGAAAAAATGGAAGTTTCTGTGAATTCAGCCGAATAGAAAATGATTGCGCTGATATTCCGTATGAACAATGGCAATTGTTAATCCCGGCTCTGGCAGCAGTTTTTGAATCTGATAAAGATTGGTTTGAGCAGATTCATGCCTCAACCCATACCCCTACTTTGGACACATCTCAAGCAATTTTCCCAATTTACCTAGAAAACTCATGAGCTACCAAGTTGTTTATTTGCACCGCGTTATCGCCGAACAGACGATCGGGCGCAAACTCCGACCCGGTGAAGTTGTCCATCATCTTGACCATGACAAAACCAATAACTCACCAGACAATCTGGTGGTTTGTTCGAGTGCATCAGTGCATTGGCAATATCACATCCGGTCACTGCATCAGAAACTTGAGTAAAAGTCAGGCGCTTAGTTACCAACAAATACTGTATTTGTAGTTGCTTTCATTTTCCTCAATGATGCGATAATAAAATGGCAGAGATAGGGAAACTGCAATGGTGGAACTCCCAAAGTACAGTTGGTGGGGCGAACCTAACGAACCGCCACCGCACCTGAAAACTAAAAAGCAACTCGGAGAACTTGGTCTATCGCCTCTGAAACCTTCAGGCATCATCGAAACGCGAAAATACGACGTGTTCCTCTACGATTCGACTAATCCTGAATCCTGCCGACCCAAAAGAAAGCCCTCTGCCAAGCAATTGGAAACCCTGGCCGCTAATCGCCTCAAAGCTAAAATCAAGCGGGATTATCGGGAATGGTATCGAGAAGTAGGTTTCATAGAACGAGATAGAGTGAGTGCTGTTCTTTGGGCAAGAGAACAATTAAGCCAGAACGATTGGGTGATTCTGGATACTGAAACTACGGGGTTAGATGATGCTGAAATTGTAGAGATAGCAATTATCGATCGCACTGAAGAAACCTTGCTCGATACCCTCATCAAACCTTCAATTCCCATCCCCGCAGAAGTAACAGATATTCACGGGATAACAGATGAAATGGTAGCCGATGCTCCTACTTTTCCCCAAGTCTATCCCCGCATTGATGCAGCTTTGAAAAAGAAACGAGTGATTATTTACAATGCTAGTTTCGATATCAAAATATTGGCTTATTGTTGCAGGCTTCACAATCTACCCGTACTGCAATTATCCAAGCGCTCCGAATGCCTCATGGAATGGGCAGCACAGTGGGGAGGAGATTGGAGCTACTATTACGAAGATTATAAGTATTTTCCCCTGCCTGGTGGAGGCCACCGAGCGTTGGAAGATTGTCTGGCGGCGCTGGATTGCCTGAAGAAGATGGCAGGGGATTCGGATCAAATTAATTGCCCCGTGCCGATTCCTCAGAAAAATTAATGATATCCCAATCAATGCCATCATCAGGGAACAGGGATAACTGCCCTGGAGATACGTTAGACTGACCGCGGTTGTGATAGGACAGGTGACACGCGGTACACAGAGCGATTAAGTTTTCAGGGCGGTTGTCCTCCGGTATCCGATTGCGATGGTGCACCGCCAAAGTTAAAGCACACCGTTCTGATTTGGTTAAGCCGCTTTGTTTACCGGGTCGGAGTTTACCGGGTCGGAGACATTGTTGATGGCACTTAGCACAACGCCACCCCGCGTTTTCTTTCACCGAGAGCGCAATCTCTTGCCAATTGTCGGGATACCTCTTTGGTTTAGGCATAGCGGTAAAAGCTCATCTTTTTAAAATAGGGCGATCACTCTGTTAAGTAAATTCAATTCAAAATTATCAGCAGTTAAGGTCAACTTCAACGCTTCCTTGATTTTCCCACAGAAATTCTGCCAATAAGCGAAAATCTTCAACGGTGGGCTCATACTCGCAAGCTATTTCCCATGCTTCGGTTAAAGTAGCCCATTGTTCGGGAGTCTCGGGTTTTTGGCGCACCAGAGTGAGGAAATTGGTTTTGATGTGGGCTTCTGATTGGTTAATCCCCGCCAGTTGTAGTTCAAATGATGGATGGCTGCTGCTGGCAAGGATGTGGGCATAGTCGGTGTCCAGCAAATTGATTTGTTCGAGCGGCGAGTCAGTCATTTCACGCTTGTCTGACTCTTGAGCGATCGCCAAATCAGAGCACACAAAGTACACAGCAGTAGAAACTCGCTTGACGATCGCACACAGTCCCGGCGACCCCTGGGTTTTTTAGTTTGTGATTCCTGGGATGACGAGCGTTGGTGAGGAAACTTGAAAAGCAGTGGCTACACAACTTCTGTTAAGCTTGCTAGATTGAGGAGTAGTCTAAAAAATCAACCCTATGAATTCACTAACTTTTTTGCACAACATCAACAGCAACATCAACAGCGCCATCATCAGCGTTTTGAACTTGGTGCTGTTTATTGAATTTACGATCGCCTGTTGCCGGGGAATGTACCGCGGTTGGACGATCGGTGAAGCAACTGTTGGCAAAATAGTCTTACTGACCACGATCGCTGCAATCATGTTTCGCTTGTGGCAATCGTGGCCGCATGAGTTTGTGGTGTTAAGTGTGTGGCCTCAATGCGCGTTCTGGGTGTTTGTTGGGGGATTAGTCGGCTGCACTTTCAAATGGGGTGTCGAGCGAGTGTTTTCCCGTTGCTGATAATTTAAGGGTACCGCTGCGGGGGATTGTCCTCCTCCCGGCTGCGGGTGGAAGGATGACTCGGTGCAATCAGAAGGTTTGAGGCGATTTGCTTGGCAGATGCTTTCGGAAATAATGTCAGCACAACTGTATGGTCAAGTAATATGGCTGATGTAGCTTTTCAAATAACGGTTCCCAGCGATAATGAGGGATTTATTACGCTTCAATGTCTCTTTTGTCGCGTCTTTCCTCGAAAGAAGGTCGAAAAACTATAAGGAGTGATCGCACCCTGCCACCAACTTCTCACACAATTGTGCCGGGCGATTGCCTGTGCCCTACCAGATCTGATATTACATGGTAGGGGAGAGTTATGAAATGACAAATAATTCTTTAATGGACAACAATACCTACTGGGAAAAGTGTTCATCGCCTACCAAAACCCTGACCCCGCTCATGGAGTGACCACACGAGTAACTCACCATTAAGTCCTCCGGCGGCAAGCTGATGTCCCTGCGGATGCCAAGTAAGACAGGAGAAGCCATTGGGCGCTCCTTTTAGAGATTGAATCAGGCGAGTCCCTCTATGCCAAAGGGCAACCCAACCATCTTCTGCTGCTGATGCCAGTAAAAGTGAGTTAGGCTGAAAGGCGATCGCCTGTACTGTCGCTTCATGATTCCCTAACATCTGGCTTGCCCAACCTATCCGCTCATCTCGATCGCGTTCCCATACTACGACAGCAGATCCACTAGAGGAGGCTAACATCGGCACGCCAATGCTAGTTGGCATCTGTGACCATGCTAGTTGCCGTACTTTACCAGGAAAGCCACGCATAATCCAGGGATAGGGATTATCATCCCACTCTCTGATCGCGAGCGTGTTATCTAAATTGCCTGCTGCGATGAATTTATTATTAGGCGACCAAGCGATCGCCACTGTCGCAGAGGGAATTTCTAACGTTTCTGGGTCTGCGTCCCAGTCACTCGCATCCCAGATTCTAGCTCCTTGATAGCCACTCAGTGCGAGATACTTTCCATCGCTGCGCCAGTCTAGATCTAGCACTGTTGAGGATTCAAAGTTGAGCGTTGTTACCACTTCGCAGGTGTCTGCATCCCAGATTTGAACGTATTTGCCTAAACTAAAAGCAAGTTGATGAGTTATTTGACTCCAGCAGAGGCGCTCAACCCAAACAGATTTGTTTTTTAGGGTAGTGATTAGTTCTGGTACCTCTGACTGAAGCGACCAGATTTTAACCTGTCCATCCTGCCCTCCAATTGCCAGAAATTGCCCATCGTGCGAGAACGCCAAGCAGTCTACAGATTGCCCAGTTTCACCTTGTAGAGAAGTTGCCCCAAAGGTTGGGGCTGCAAATAACGATACTTCGCCAGCCGCAGAACTAGCCGCCAGATTGCTACGATCGGGCGACCACGCGATCGCCGTGACATAATCTGACAAGCCACCTCGCCAGGTTTCTTTGAATTCTAGTTTTGTTTTTGTTTTCATATCAGGCACGCTTTAAACCCTGCTTTTAGCTGTGCTTCATCTAGATTGCGACCAATAAAAACCAATTCGTTTTTGCGGGTTTCATTTTGCTTCCAGGGGCGATCCGGTCTGCCATCAAACAGCATATGCACACCCTGAAATACAAAGCGGTTATTCTCACCCTCAATGTTGAGAATGCCCTTCATACGGAAGATATCAGCTCCTTGATTCCTCAGTATTTCGCCAATCCAATTGTTGAGTTTATTAAAATTCAGCGCCCCAGAAGAGGCGATCGCCACTGACCCCACAGTTTGATCGTGTTCGTGGGCATCTTCACCTAAGAAATTGGGGTCAATCTCCAGGGCGCGGCTTAAATCAAAAGCTCCCACCCCCAAAATGCTGTCCATCTCTACCTGAGCATCTTGTGTGCGGTAAATCTTTGCCATTGCATTCATTGAGCGGATGCGCTGTTCTAACGCCTCCAGATCTTCAGGTGTAACCAGATCCTGTTTGTTGAGCAAAATCACATCCGCAAAGGCAAGTTGCTCAATGGCTTCATCCGCATCCCAGTGTTGGTGAATGTGTTTAGCATCTACGACTGTGACTACAGCATCCAGGCTAGTTTGCGATCGCACATCCTCATCCATAAAGAAAGTTTGGATCACAGGTGCGGGGTCTGCTAGTCCGGTGGTTTCAATCACCAAATGGTCAAACTTGTTGCGCCGCTTCATCAGGTTGCTAATGATGCGGATTAAGTCACCGCGCACCGTACAGCAAATGCAGCCGTTATTCATTTCAAAAATTTCTTCGTCAGCATCAATCACCAACTGATTGTCGATGCCCACTTCCCCATACTCATTGATGATCACCGCAACCTTCTTGCCATGCTCATAAGTAAGGATGCGATTGAGGAGCGTTGTCTTCCCTGCACCTAGATAGCCAGTGAGGACAGTCACAGGGATGGAACTTGGGATATCGGCAGCAACCATATGCCATACCTCTACTTGTAAGAATAATAATCATTCTCCATTATAGATGGAAAATGTGAGGAATTTGATCGAAGCTGCTCTTGAAGCCGCCATGCAGCAACGTTATGTAGAGGCGCTAAATTTAGCGCCTCTACAGGGAATGAAAAGCAGGATTGCTTTGGAATATCATTGGTTTTGAAGAAATGGCTTGATGATCTCTGCCACTTCATCTGCATATTCCTCATGAAGTCCCAAGGAACCAGGCAGATGGTGGCTCTCGATCCCAGGTAACTGTGCAATTGCCTCCATCTCAGCTTTTGACTGAGCAGGCGACTGTTCCCCAATCACCACCATCGTTGGTACAGAGAGCGATCGCCCAATTTGTATAAATTCCTCATGGCTTTCCATTGGGTCTAAGGTTCCGGTAACAAACGCGGCAGGAGCGAACCGTGCGCCTGGTTGAGTCGCGATCTCGTATTTCTGCTGCATTAAGTCTGGAGTCAGTCTGTCTGCATTTACATAAACGTGCTGACGGTACATAAATTTGAGAAATGCTGGAGCAGTGTTGAGCGTGTAAAGTGCCTGACCAATTCCCGGCGATCGCACCAATTCTCTTACTGCATCCCGCATCGGCGTGGGAACACCCATCACGCGCAACGGGCCTTTCCAAGTGGGAGCTACCAGCACCATTTTTGACCAAGGGCAGGGAAGTTGTTGGGCTACCTGCATTGCATAGCCAGCCGCGTGTCCCGCTGCAACTACTGCCACAGGACGATCGAATGTAGCTGCAACAAAAGCTGGTAAAAGCTGTTTGTAGAGTGTCGGATTGTAATCTATTGTGGGACGGCTAGACTGCCCAAACCCTAACCAATCAAGTGCTACTACCTGAAACTGAGAAGAAAGACGATCCGCTAATCCTCGCATTTCCAAGCGGCTTGAAACTGTACTGAACGCTGGTAGTAAAAGAATTGGCGTTCCATTTCCCTTGATTTCATAGATGAGACGATAGGACTGGTTTTGCAAAACCCAGTTAAAGGTCTGAACAGTTCCACCGATTTGACTATTGGGGCTGTCAGCTAACATTGTTGTCATATGTCAATTTTGGTTAGGAATAAAGATGGGAGGCATAACACGCAGTATCTCTTTCTCCAGGATACAAGACGGAACTGCTGAAAGAATTGCTATCAGGCAATGCAGTCTGTTAACTGCTGCCGAAGCTCATCGGCATTTAAGTTGCGCCCAATAAATACAAGTTGGTTTTTAGGGGGAGTGCGCCATTCTTCACCTTGCAGATCAAAGCGGGGGCCGCTCAGTTGAAAGACGTGACGTAAGTGGCTTTCGGTCAACCAAAGAATACCTTTCGCTCGAAAAACGTTTTTGGGTAATTGTTCTTGCAAGAACATTTCAAACTTTTTCACATCAAAGGGGCGATCGCTTTCAAAGGAAATTGATACAAATCCATCATTATCCAGATGTGCGGAATGGTGATGGTGATGTTCATGCGGATGGTGGGTGTGATCATCGTGATGATGATGATGATGATGATGATGATGCTCTTGCTCAGTTTGCTGAATTTCTGACTGAATTAAATCTGCATATTGAGTTGAATTGTTATAGCCTACATCCAAAATTAGCGGCAGTGGTACTTGACCATGCTGACTATGAAGAATTCTAGCTCCTACCTTTACAATACCAATGTAGTCTTCCAATTCTTTCACTTTCTCGGAAGAAGCTAAATCAGTTTTGTTCAAAATCGTGATATCCCCATAGGCAATTTGCTGGAGGGCCGCTTCGCTATCGAAATGATTGGGGGTAAAGGTTTCGGCATCAACAACAGTAATAATCGAATCTAGCCGAGTTAATTCACGCAGTTCAGTTCCCAAAAATGTCAAGATAATGGGTAGGGGGTCAGCAACGCCAGTAGTTTCAATCACCATATAATTGATGCGATCGCCCCTTTCCAAAACTCGAAAAACGGCATCAACTAGCCCATCATTAATCGTGCAACAAATACAGCCATTACTGAGTTCTACCATGTCTTCATCCATCGAGACTAACAATTGACTGTCGATGTTGATGTCGCCAAACTCATTAACTAAAACTGCAACCTTCAAATCATGGCAATTATTCAAAATATGATTTAGCACAGTTGTTTTACCACTGCCTAAAAAACCAGTGATGATGGTAACAGGCATTCCCCGTTTTGAAATTTCTAAGTGTGAGTGACTCTTCATCATTGTTCTCTCCTATTTGGTAGTACAGAATTAATTAGTTGAGGTTGAGACATAAATATCTAAATTCAGTGAGCCAGTGAATTAAAATGAGGTAAAGTCATTGCAACTATAAAAATAGTTAATTGTGTTGTCACAATACTGGGGCCAGATGGCAAATTAAACCAGGCTGAAACCACCATTCCCAATACAGCACTTAATGCTCCTATTGCTGCTGATAACAATACATAACTTGTGAAGGTGCGACTCAGTAACCGTGCAGCACAAGCTGGAATTACTACAAACGCACTGACTAGCAATACACCGATTGCCTTAATTGATATCCCAACCACTAGCGATAACAATACAATAAATACTGTGCGATGAGTTGATACTGAAACGCCACGAGCGATCGCTAAGGGTTCATGCAAAGTTAGTAACATTTGTGTTCGCAAGGTCAACCCAATGAACACAATGCAGACGATTAACAATGCTGTACTAAAAACTAAATCTAGTTCTTGAACGGCTAAAATATCACCAAACAAAAGATGATTGAGTCCACCTTTGTATTGCCCCACAAAGCTGAGGGTAATAATGGCGATCGCTAATGATGATGAATAGATAATATTGAGCAACGCATCTGTCCATAGGCGAGTGCGTTCTAGTAGATAAGAAACCGCTAAGGCAAAAAACACAGAAAATGGCAGTAAAACCACAGAGGAATTGAGTCCTAATAACAATCCAATGCTGATGCCCAACAAGGCGGAATGTCCTAGGGCATCGCTGAAGAAAGATAACTGTCGTAAAATCGTAAAACTTCCTAAAAGCCCACCCATTATCCCTGTAAGAATGCCGCCGATAAATGCCCGTTGCATAAAAGGCAGTTGAAACAGTTCAATGACGCGAGTGATTTCTGATGGAAAAGACATGGAGATGGCAAATTAATGATTATGGTTATATCGAACAAATTCTGTTCCGTAGGCAGCAGAAAGATTGTCAGGAGACAGAGCAACACCTGGAGTTCCCTGACACAGCAGTGTACGATTTAGGCAGAGGACGCGATCGCACTTTCGCCGCACCATATCCAGATCGTGAGAAATTTGCAGAATAGCCCAGCCTTGCTCCTGCTTGAGTTGATACAGCAGTCGGTAAAACTCTGATTCTCCACGCATATCTAAGCCAGCAGGGGCTTCATCAAGAATTAACAAGCGGCGCGGGTGAACGAGGCAGTATGCCAGCAACACCCGTTTCGTTTCGCCGCCGGAAAGTCCGCTAATTACTTGATCTCTGAGGTGTGTCGCCTCAACCCTTGCCAATGCCTCTCGCACAGCATGGCGGCGTTTTCTATGGTTTGCCCAAGGTAATTGAAACCCCAAAGAGTCCCACCCCAAACCTACCAGTTCTTCTACCGTTATAGGAATGCGACGATCGAACAGAAAGTTTTGGGGCAAATAAGCAATCTGTTGACGGATGCTAGGTGGCAGAAACCCTCTACGACTTAGCGGTTGTCCTAGTATAAATACATTACCTGCTTGTCGAGGTAAAATTCCCAGGATAGCTTGCACCAGGGTAGTTTTGCCAGCGCCATTAGGACCGACAAGTGCAATGTCTATACCTGCTGGCAACGAAAACGAAACATTTTCTACTGCTGCGTAGCTTTCCCGATAAACGGTGAGCCGTTCAACTGCAAGTACAACTTCTTTCATCCTAAAACCTCACCCCAACCTGCTGTGCCACAACCGCAACAGCCTGTGATGTCTGTATGAGTAGGAAGGATTGAGTTGATTGTCCAGTGAACGCCGTCACCAGAGTTTTGACATTTTTCCGCATCGTGGTGATGTAATAATCGGGTTGCAACGCCTCGGTTCCTCCAGTTTCCATCGGGTCAAACGTGCTAACCCGCACGTTCAAATCTTTTGCCAATCCTGCAAAGGCATCTTGTCCACTCTGGGGTTCTGTCAGCAAGGTTTTTAGATTGCTCGCCTTGACGGTATCCATGACCCGTTTCACATCATCGGGAGATGGGTTTTCTTCTGGTACATCAACCAGAAATTTGGCTTTCAAGTTGTAGCTCATAGCAAAGTATGGAGCAAAGTCGTGGAAGGCAACAAATGTCTTACCTGCAAAAGGTTGCAGCAATTTCGTGTTTTCTGCATCTAGGTTTCGCAAGCGTTGAATATAAGCGGCAGCATTGGCGGTGTAAATTTCTTTGCCACCAGGATCAGCCGTAATTAGCCCATCTCGAATGTTTTCTACCTGTTGAATTGCCCGTTTCGGATCGAGCCAGATATGAGGGTTAAATTTCCCATGAATATGCCTGTCTTCTCCTTGTTTCTGCCCTGATTTATGCCCATGATCCTGCCCCTCAATGCTTTCAGTTGCGATCGTATGCACTCTCTGGCTCGAATCAATCACTTTCAATTTGGCATTTCCAGCATTCTTAATCAGGTTCTCTAAGAATTCCTCCATCTCTAGCCCGTTTTGAACCAATACATCGGCTTTAGCCAGTTTCTGTACATCCTCTGGCTTTGCCTGATAGTCATGGGGGCCTACATTTGTCGGTAGCAGTTGAGTGACTTGTGCGCGATCGCCCGCCACTGCTTTGGTAAATTGTGTGATGGGTAAGAAGGTTGTTACTACTTTTAACCCGTCTGCTGCTGTTTGGCGAGCCTCTGAATTGGTTGAGGGAACATTAGATGTACAACTTCCCAAACTCAGTGCGATCGCCGACACGACTACAACGGATAATTGACGAACAATTTTACTAGGCTGTCGTAACCCTATTTTTAGATGAATCATGATAAATAGCCTTGAGAAGTTCAACATGAAGAAGCGGGAAGGTAGACATTAAGGATGAAACAATTGCCTTACCCGATTACTGTTGCAACAGTAGAGCAACTTGTTTGGCAAAGTACGTCAAAATCAAATCTGCCCCTGCTCGTTTTATGCTTGTCAGTGTTTCCAAAATCACCTTATTTTCATCAATCCAACCCTGTTGGGCAGCGGCTTTGATCATGGCGTATTCGCCGCTGACGTTATAGGCAGCAACAGGTAAATTTGTGTGCTGTTTAATGCGACAGATAATATCCAAGTAGGCAAGGGCAGGTTTCACCATCACAATATCTGCTCCCTCGGCAATATCCATCTCTACTTCTTTGATGGCTTCTCTGGCATTGGCTGCATCCATCTGATAAGTTTTCTTATCGCCAAACTTGGGGGCTGAATCTAAGGCATCGCGGAACGGGCCATAATAAGCAGAAGCGTACTTGGCTGCATAGGAAAGAATGCCAACATTGATCCATCCCTCAGCATCCAAGGCTTGGCGAATTGCGCCAACACGCCCATCCATCATGTCAGATGGTGCAACGAAATCGGCTCCGGCTTCTGCCTGTACCAACGCTTGTTTGACCAAGACGGCAACGGTTTCATCGTTGAGTATTTTGCCATCCTGCACAATGCCGTCATGTCCTTCACTACTGTAAGGATCTAGAGCTACATCGGTAATCACTACCATCTCTGGAACGGCTTGTTTGATTGCTCGCACTGCGCGGGGAATCAAACCATTAGGGTTGTAGCTTTCAGTTCCAGCGTTATCTTTTTGGTCGTAGGGAATCAAAGGGAAAAGGGCGATCGCACTAATTCCCAACTGATATGCCTGCTTCACTTCATCTAGCAATAGATCCAGGGTGTAACGGTAGCAACCTGGCATAGAAGGCACTTCCTCTCGTTGCCCTTCTCCTTCCATCACAAACAGGGGATAAATCAGATCCTCTACTCGTAACGCATTCTCCCGCACCATCCGACGCAGCGTTTCCGTCCGCCGTAATCGACGGGGACGATGAATGATTGGCTTAATAGGCTGACTGGATGACACAGCCGTAGCAGTTCGATTTTCCAATATGGGAGATTCAGGTGCTAACATCAAATAAACTGAGAATGATTATCATTCGTTTATTTTATAACACAAGCTGTGAAAAGTGATTCTCTACCAGAATTCATAGACATTGCGATTGTGGGAGCGGGCCCTCATGCCCTAGCACTGGTAGCTCACTTACTGCAAAAGAAAAAGTCGATGCGAGGACGTTTCCTAGTTTTCGACCCCAGTGGCACTTGGATGAGTCAATGGAATCATCAGTTTGCCGCCTTAGAGATTCCTCATCTCAGGTCGCCTGCGGTACACCAACCCGATCCCGATCCTCATGCACTTCGCACCTTTGCGGCCTCCCGCCCTAACGAATTATTTCCGCCCTACGATTTGCCCGGAACTCGGTTGTTTCAAAATTTTTGTCAGGAAGTGATTCGTCGTTCTGCGTTACAGAGTTGTGTGTATTCGGCTGCTGTTGTGCGGGTGGAACCGTTAAAGAATCATCGTCGTCCCCGATTTTGTCTAGAATTATCCAATGGTCAAACAATTGTCGCCCGTAGAGTTGTTATAGCTAACGGGGGTGGAAAACCTCATATCCCAGATTGGGTCGGGAAAATTCCCCAGAATTACCCACCTGAGCGGCTGCTGCATTCTCATGCTATTGACTTACAAAACTTGACACTTCAGGGTGAAAAAGTTCTGATTATTGGAGGTGGGTTAACCAGTGGACATTTAGCAGTGGGTGCGATTCAACGAGGCGCACAGGTTTTACTCATGTCACGACGAACCCTATACGAGAAGTTGTTTGATGCTGACCCAGGTTGGCTTGGCCCTAAATACCTCAAAAATTTCTGGGCAGAACCAAATTTACAGATTCGCTATTCTATGATTCAGCAAGCACGCAATGGTGGCTCGATGACTCCAGCTATGCTGACTCAACTACGGCGTTTAGAACGCGATCGGCGTGTTGTGTTTTATGAGCAGTGTCAGGTGTCTAAAGCCCAATGGAATGGTGATAGCTGGCAGGTTTTTTGTGATAATCCAGCTATACATGAGTGCATTCACCATCAGAATATCGATCGCATTTGGTTCGCGACCGGAAGCCAAATAGATGCGACCAACCATCCCTTGCTTAAAAATGTTCTAGATACTTATCCCACCGAGATTGTGAACGGATTACCTGTTGTGGATGAATACCTGCGCTGGCCTTGTTGTGAGCTATTTGTTATGGGTGGTTTAGCCGCATTGCGGGTGGGACCAACGGCACGAAATCTATCAGGTTCAAGGATGGCGAGCGATCGTATTGTTCCAGCACTGACAAAATCCAGTCTCTCACGGGTATAATTTTGTCAGCATCAGGGTCACTGCTCGATCTGCTCATAAAGTTTACTCATAATCTCAGTGAGCAGGTCGATATATTCAACGGTAACAACATTTGTAGTTTATTTGAGGAATCTACCCAAATGCAGTACAGAATTTTCTGGAGGCTGATTGCTAAGCTGTCAAACATCTAAACTGCATGGTTTCATCTCATACAAATCATTCAGCACCGCCTTGACGTTCGGAAACGCAAAATACTCTGTCAGCTTGCCAATTCGATAATTAAAAGCTTTGTACCGGTGCTTGAAGTACAGCTCCACATTCCCCCGGTGTTCCCAAAGTCCCAGCAAATTGACGGTCACATCCGAGTAATGCGCTTTCACATCCCGCTGCACTTCCGCGATGCGTTCCTCGATCGATCGAGTTGTCACCCCAATTTTATAGAAGCAGTGACCGTCCGCTTTTACCTCCAGAAAGTAGAGCGAGTTCACCAGAATCCGACGAAGCTGTGCTCGATAAATCAGTAAATCAGCCCGCCGTTCATCCAAACAAGATAACCCCGCAGCTTCCGCAATCTCTACAGAACCTTCCAATGAAGCCAGCTCCGACACCAGCAAAGGTTCTTGGACTTGGTTGAACAACGCCAGGGGAAGCGCGCCGACGGGGATTTTACCCAAGTCGGTAAACTGATAAGTGCGATCGCCCGACGACTCCACCAATCCTTTGAGTTCCCACCGAAAGTTTACTAAGTCTTTGGGAATGGCGTAATTTTGGGCCCCGTACTCTTTCCACAGCACCTTCAATTGCTCCAATTCCTCACCCTTAAGCTGGATGGTGAAGTTGTCGTAGAGGGGAAGCGATGGGAAAGCTTTGGTTTTAATCCGCTGCGAGACTGGCTTGCAAGTGTCCTCGGTATGCGCGAAGTGATGTTCTTTCACCGAACCCTTTTTTGCTGTGAGTCCGCCACCGCAGTAGAGGCAAGTTAGCTGAGTTTTTCCGCGCACAGCTTCATCAATGCCCGTCAGTTCGCCACTGGGAGCAACACCAAATTTAAGCCACATAGTCAAAAGTTCTCCTAAAAGCAGGTTTTCGTAGATGCACCTGCTCCACACGATCGAGAATTGTAACAAATCCAGGGGTTAGGGCTTCTGCCTTGGGAAAGAAAGCGATCGGCACTCGATGCTCTTGATGCGTAACTTTAATCCTTGGCATCCAAAATCTAAAATCTAAAATCTAAAATCTAAAATTGCTCGTCACCAATCAGGAATTTCTTCAGGCTCCGAGTCTGATAGGCCTTGTGACAGTTCCTCTCTTGGTAACGGCACAGCAGACAATTCATGCTCTACACCGGGAAATGTGTCTTTTCCGGTGTAGGAAAGCATGGAAAGTGAAGCGATCGCACCCCGCACTTGATCCGGCTTCACCTCTAAGTATTTCTGCAATTGTTCGAGGTTGTTGTGACCGCTGATTTCTTGAATAATCCGCAGCGGAATTCCGGCGTTGCTCATCTGGGTGAGAGCCGTTCTCCTAAAACTGTGGGTGGATGCTCCCTCGATGTCGGCGCGATCAAACGCTTCTCTCAAAATCTTGTCCGCTGAGTCGGGGTGCAAATGCTTCCAGTGGTGCGAACGGTGGCGGCCGGGGAATAAATAAGTCTGACCCGCGTTGGGTTTCCAAGATGTCAGAAGCGATCGCAAATCTTCAATGACTGGAATCGTTCTGGTTTGGAGTTGGCCTTTAGTGTTGGCTTTGCGGAAGTTAATTGTAGAACGGACGGTGCCCCTGTTCGTGTAGATATCCTTGACCATCAGGGAACAAGCTTCGGCAATCCGACAGGCGGTGTAGAGACAAACTCCGAACAGCGTGCGATCGCGAGTGGTTTGCAAACCTTTGTTGAACAAAAGCTCGATTTCCTGTTGCGTGAGTATCTTGGCCTGCCCGTGCCGTTCTATCTTCATCTTGGTAAACTCGACCCTATACCACAGAGTTTGCCGCAAATACTGCGTTACTGCATCGGTAGACGGGGATTTCTTAACGCAGCGCTTGGGGAAGCGGAAGGAAAGAGAGAAACGAGCGCAAGGCGTGTAAGTCACATAAGCAAGCGTTTTTGAACGAGTGAAGCGATCTGAACGATTGCCCTCGATTACCAGGTTTAACTAGAGTGTCAAACTGATATTACACAACCCCATCCATACTACAAGGAGCAATATGCTGAAAGCCTGAAAGCTAAAAGGTTTGAGCGGGCCTGCAGCTTCGCTGTAGCGGGGGCGTTCGCCGGGATTGTTGTATTACATCAAGCTTTGTTATCGGTGAAACGCGGAAGCGATCGCCACCCGCCACAAGGCAACGCTCGCCAACCATCCAGAGCGGAGTGACTGTACTTTGCCACAGCTTTCCTGAGTGAAAGCTTGATGGAACTGAGCGGTTTGGTTAAAAAAAATGACTGTAACCCTTATTTGGTAAAAGTTTGAATTGCTGCGAGTGCGGATTTTTGGGAACGCTATATAGTTCTCTCTCAGGATTCTCCTCACCTATCACCAAATCGGATGCGTGCCTTGGGTCGATCGTAAATCGTCGCCTCGTCGCTGCCGTCTTTGTTAATTATTACATCGTAGTCGTGCGTTAAAAAAGTTTCGATTGTGAGAAAACAAAAATCGGGAAGAGTCGGCTCATATGAAACGCTTACAGTTTCAATGGGAATTTCTCTACCGCTCGCCACTTGCGGGCAGAAGCCTTGCCTGCAAATTTCATCCAATGCCAGCCCTATTAATTCATAAATTGGTTTGTTTGCCGCAATATTTTCCATTGAATTTTGCGGTGCAGGTTGTAGGTTTGAAAAACTCCCAAACATATGTTGAGACAACTGACGGATATCTGACACTAATTGTTCATCTCTCTGCATTTTTTGCAACTTTCTTTGCAATCGGTACCTTTCCCACGTAATGACTACAGGAGGATGCAAAATTTCGTCAACTTCCTTAAGCCGTTGCAAAATTGCCTGAGTATTTGCAAAGCGCTTTTGAAGAGGTCGCGCCATGAGTTGGTCGATAAAATCTGCAAACGCGGGCGAAACATGGGGGGCTTCATCGCGCCAATTCTCTAAGTCGTCAGTGTAGAGGTCATGTTCATAGGGTTTGTTGAATTCACTAGGAAGCTTTCCCGTTAGTAAATAAACAAAAGTACGACCCAAGGCAAAAAAATCGGATTGTGGGGAGGCTTGACCATTCAATTGCTCCAAAGGAGCGTAGCCAGGGGTATGAATAGTCGTGATTTGCTTGGCTGCGTGTTTGCTTTCGTAAGTGTCGGTAATTTCCCGTACCGTTCCAAAATCTATTAATACCAACAATCCGTCCTGAGAAAGCATGATGTTGGACGGCTTAATATCCCGGTGAAATAACTGATTCTTGTGGATGTCGCTCAGGATATGCACTAACTCCTCTAACCAAAGACGGGCTTTCTTTTCGCCGATCGGCTGATTGTTCCGTTGGGACATCCAATCTTGCAAATTTTCGCCTTCAATTTTCTGCATTACGAAGCAATGCACTTGTTTCTGAGTGTTACCAGCAGTAAATGTGAAATACTCCTCACCTTTAGGGATTCCTACAATATTGAGGCGGCATAGAACTTCGGCTTCTCGTTTGAATAGTTCTATAGACTTGGGGGTGTTTTTAATCAAAACTTTTAAAACTTTTGGAGAGCGGCCACGATCGCTGACCTCGTAAGTTTTGCCAAAGCCACCTTCTCCCAGTAGGCGGGTGGCGCGATAGCGCCCTCCTAGCAACAAATTAGACCCACAGCTAGAGCAGAGCAATAAATTATTGTCGGCATTTTTCGGATTCGGGCAATGAGGATTAATGCACAAATTCATTTTTATAATGGGGGGAAATCGAATTTACTCAATTTGACAGAACACTAAGAGCGAGTTCCCCGGTGTACTGGGTTAATCGCTCTTACAAAACCTCAATACTTTCTATCTTTCGCAGGGCAGGGGTCATTACCGTAGCTGTCTCTGTCCCGAATCGTCCCGTCTTGCCGATGAATTACTACCTCTGATTGTTGGTTTTGAGCAATCTCTCGTGCTCGGTCAATGGCTTTCTGCTGGGTGGCGAATACCTGCGTGGCTTTGCTAGCGCCCTCTCTCTCCACTGCCCATCCGGTCTGATGGGGGATAACGTGCTGGTTTTTTCCCTTCGGCATATAGTTCACCTGGGTTAATCATCTTTTTTACAAAGTAACATAACGTTTTACAAGGTGTACGTGTAAAACCCTAAGAAATGTTAAATTTTTCTTAAGACGTTGAAGGAATAGGTGTATGTTACAGGGAGAGGCAATTCCGTTGCAGTGGAGTTGCCAGATGGTATTGTAGGAGAGCGATTGCTATGGAAGGCTTTACCCGTCAAGAAACTTTAGCCCTAACTGGGACAACATCTAGCCGTCTTGCCTACTTAGACAGGACAGGGGTAGTGATGCCCCAGAAGTACGGCAATTCTAAGAAGCCGACGGTAATCTATACATGGGAACAGGTATTAGAGATTCGAGCGATCGGCCATCTCAGGCAAAGAGTTTCCTTGCAGACAGTTAGGAAAATTATTCAGTTCCTTAATGAGACTGGCTTTGATGACAGCCTCAGAAATAAACACTTGGTCGTTGTTAATGATGAAGTTTATTGGGTCAAGCATGACTGGACTGATATGCCCCAGGTAATGAAAGTAGCGGACAAAAAAAATAAAGGCATCGGTCAATTTGTACTAATTGTTATTCCCCAGCTAGCTAACCTTATTAAGGATGTGTGGGAGGCGGCTATTAAGTCTAAAGTTGTAGACTTTGAAAGCTTTAAGCAGAGAGCTAAAGCCAAGCCAGATAAAGCAGCTTAAATATTTGCTACTATTTTCATTCTCATTCAGGGTGGTCGCGATTGCGATCGCAAAAATATTATTTACACTTGATAACTTAGTCACACTTAAGGAGTTGGAAAAATTACCTTGCAGCAAGATAAGATTACTCTCAGTCAATTAGAGAATTTTCTCTTCAAATCCGCCGATATTCTGCGCGGAAAGATGGATGCTTCAGAGTTCAAGGAATTTATCTTTGGAATGCTATTTATTAAACGCTTGTCGGATGAATTCGATCGCAAGCGTAACGAAGTTAAAAAAACATATACTCATATTGATGATCCGAAATTGTTAGCGGAACTACTGGAAGAAAAAAATTCCTATGGCGAGACGTTTTTTGTGCCACCCCGCGCCCGTTGGCACGAAGCTTGGTTAGATGAAGATGGTAATCAAGTGCCGCCACTGAAGCATCTCAAGCAAGATATTGGCAATATGCTGAATAAGGCGATCGCGGCGGTAGAAGATGCCAATGATGCCTTGGCGGGGGTGCTAAAAAACAATATTAACTTTAATGCTATTAAGGGTAAAACCAAGATTCCCGATCAGAGGTGGAAGGACTTACTCGATCACTTTAATCAGCCTAATTTTGTATTAGTTAACGATAACTTTGAGTTCCCCGATTTGCTAGGGGCGGCTTATGAGTATCTGATTAAGTATTTTGCCGATAGTGCGGGTAAAAAAGGGGGGGAGTTTTATACGCCGTCTGAGGTGGTGCGGTTATTGGTGCAACTCGTTAAACCAGAGGCGGGCAATACAATTTACGATCCGACTGTGGGTTCAGGAGGCTTTTTAATCCAGTCATATCAGTATGTGGAAGAACAGGGGCAAAACCAAAATAATTTGGCTTTGTACGGTCAAGATTCTAATGGTACGGTTTGGTCAATTTGCAACATGAATATGATACTGCATAATATCAGCCGTTTCACGATTGAAAATGGGGACACGCTGGAAGATCCGCAGATTTTAGAGAATAGCCAAATTCGTAAGTTCGATCGCGTTTTGGCTAACCCACCTTTTTCGCAGAACTATAGTCGGGCTAGTTTGCAATTTAGCAATCGCTTTTGGGAGTTTTGCCCAGAGACGGGTAAAAAAGCGGATTTGATGTTTGTGCAGCACATGATTGCTAGTCTGAAATCTGACGGACACATGGCGACAATTATGCCGCATGGGGTGTTATTTCGGGGGGGAAAGGAGAAGCTGATTCGGGAAAAATTGATCGAGAATGATGTGATTGAGGCGATTATTAGTTTACCGTCGGGGTTGTTTTATGGCACTGGGATTCCTGCCTGTGTTTTGGTGGTCAATAAGAACAAACCCGATGAATTGCGGGATAAAATTTTATTTGTGAATGCCGATCGCGAATTTGCGGAGGGTAAGGCTCAGAATAAGTTACGCCCTGAAGATATTGAGAAAATTGATTTTGTGTTTACGCACAAAAAGGAGTATCCCAAATATAGCCGTTTGGTGAGTAAGCAAGAAATTGTTGAGCAGCATGATTACAATCTGAATATTCGCCGCTATGTAGATAATACGCCGGAACCTGAACCCGAAGATGTAACGGCTCACTTGATTGGTGGGATTCCCCAGTCGGAAGTTGCAGCCCAAGCGGTAGATTTTGCCCGGTTTAAGGTGGAATCTAAGACGTTGTTTGGGCCATTGCGTGAGGGTTATTTAGCATTTGTGGAGGTGATCGCTACTAAGTCTGCGATTAAGGGGACGTTGGAAGCTGATGCTAATCTCCAAAATACTATTAATCAACACTATGAGGCCCTAGAAAGCTGGTGGCAGGTGGCACGGGATGATTTTGCTCAGTTGCGCGAAGGCAAGAAAATGCCAGAGGTACGACGGGAGTTGCTGACGGGGCTAAAGAATAAGCTGATTGGGTTGGGGGTGTTGGATGAGTTTCAGGCGGCGGGGGTGTTTGTCAATTGGTGGCAACAGATTCGCTATGACTTGAAAACGATCGTTAATACAGGTTGGCATCATACGCTGATTCCTGATAAGTATCTGATTGCGGCATTTTTTCAGGATGAGGTGAGGGCGATCGAGGATTTGGAAGGTCAAATCAGTGCGGCCCAGGGGGAACTGAGTGAGGCGATTGAGACGGCGCAGGAAGTGGCGAGTTATGAACCAGAGGAGGATGAGACGGTAACGGCGACTTCGATTAAGAAGGTGTTGAAGGATTTGATGGACGATCTTAAGAATGTCTCAGGTATTTCGGCGGCGCGGGAGTTGGCAAAATATAAGGCTGAGTATGAGGCGATCGCCAAGCTTGAAAAACAGATCAAGGATTTGAAGGCGGATGTCAGGGAGAAGCAGACAGAGTTAGATATAAAGTTGCGGCTAAAGCGGGTTGGTGGGGAGGAGTTTCAAGCAGAAACTGAGGGATTGATTCAGCAAGTGATTGCGGAAATAGCGGGGCTAAAATCTAATGACAAAGATGATAAACGCAAGATTGCGGGTTTGACTAAGGATAAGGAGGCGTTAGAGAAGCGACTGACACGCATTGATGGGTTATTGGTGGCTATTGGTGGGCAGTTGACGACGGAGGAGGCAAAGGGGTTGATTTTGCAGAAGCTCTATGATTGGGTGCGGGAGCAATTAACTCGCTATTTGAATGGGGCAAAGCGATCGCTGATTGCTTTGGTTGAGAAACTTTGGGATAAGTATGCCGTTTCCAGTCAGGAGTTGGAAGCAGAGCGAGAGGAGACTTTAGCGGAGTTAAATCAGTTTTTGAGTAAGTTGGGGTATTTGGCATGATGAGTATCAAAGATTGGACTCAAATAAAAGTAAAAGAAATTTGTGATATAGGAAGGGGACGAGTTATTAGTTCTCAAGAAATTGAATCACGTCTTGGTATATACCCGGTTTTTTCCTCTCAATCTCAAAACAGAGGTGAAATGGGAAGAATTGATACTTATGATTTTGATGGTGAATATGTTACGTGGACAACAGATGGAGCCTACGCAGGAACAGTTTTTTATAGAGAAGGTAAATTTAACTGTACAAATGTATGCGGCACTCTAAAGGCAAATAGTCCTCAAATATCAATGGAGTTTCTTGCATACAAACTTTCAACATTAGCTAAGAATTATGTTTCGTATGTAGGAAACCCCAAATTAATGAATAATGTGATGGCTAATATTGAGCTATCACTACCAGATAACAAAAAAGAACAAGAACAAATTGCTGATGTTCTGTCTACTATCGATCGCGCGAGCGCCCAAACCGAAGCTATCATTGCCAAGCAGCAGCGAATCAAAACGGGACTGATGCAGGACTTACTCACCAAAGGGGTTGACGAACACGGCAACATCCGCAGCGAAGCCACCCATGAGTTTAAAGATTCTGCGATCGGGCGTATTCCCGTAGAGTGGAAAGTTCAGGGTTTAGCTAGTCTTTTAGAAAATATTTATCAAGGTTGGAGTCCTGATTGTGAATCTCATTCTGCCTTAGAAGATGAATGGGGAGTGTTGAAAACCACCTCAGTAACTTGGGATGGATATGACAGCCAAGAAAATAAAAAGCTTCCAAGTTCCTTAAAGCCACGTCTTTCACTAGAAATAAAGAAAGGTGATGTGCTAATAACAAGAGCGGGTCCTAATTCAAGAGTGGGAGTTATTTGTTATGTATATGAAACACTAAGTAAGAAAATTCTTTCCGATAAAATATATAAGTTAAAATTCCACGAAAACTTAGATCCACGTTTCTTTGTTTATTCATTATCGGGATCAGCTTCACAACAATATCTCTCAACTCTTAAAACTGGTATGGCCGAATCTCAAACTAATATTTCACAAGAAATTGTAAAAACAATATTAACTGTAGTTCCTTCGGCTCACGAGCAGAGCGCTATTGCGAACTTACTGGATAAAAACTTACAGAGTTGCCAAGAACATTTACTTATAAGAAACAAGTTGTACTTAATAAAAACTGGACTTATGCAAGACCTCCTAACTGGCAAAGTCCGCGTCACCAACCTCCTCAACCAAAAAGCAGCAACAAATTAACTAAACTAGACACAGCCCATTAACCCCCCCGTGATCCCTATGCAACTAGAGCAAACACCCACAAACTACAAAGACTTAAACATCGATCCAGACTTTACTTGAAAAATAGCGATCGCTCATAGGGGTATCAAAAATATCGCAACGCTCTGATAGAACTAGCCAAGCCCTCATAAAATCACAAAGTTTTGAGCCGTTATGACCAAGGTTAATTAATATGCAACCAGATAAAACACAAACCGCTATCAAACTCGATGAACGCAACCACGTCGAAAAGCCATTGCTCGATCAATTACATGGCTTAGGCTGGGAAGTACGCGACCTCGACAAACACCAAAAACCCCAAGATAGCGATCGCGAAAACTTCACCGAAGTTGTGATCTTGCCAATTTTGCGCCAACAACTGCAAATCATTAACCCTTGGCTCGAAACTGACCAAATCGAAGAAGTCATCAAACAACTTACCGCCAACTTCCCCAGCAATAACCTCCTCGAAAATAACCGCCATCTCTTCACCCTACTCCAAGAAAATACCAGCGTCTCCGAAAACCGCAAAACAGGCGAAAAAAGCCCCACCGTCAAATTTGTAGACTTTGCCCATACCAGCAATAACTCCTTTATCGCCATTTGCCAATTCAAAATCCGTATTCTTGGCACAGAACACCACATCATTCCCGATATTGTCCTGTTTCTCAACGGCTTACCCGTCGTTGTCATTGAGTGCAAATCGCCAAAAGTCCAGGACGCAATTCCCGAAGCAATAGACCAACTAATGCGCTACAGCGAACAGCGCGGAGCAAAAGGCGAAGGTAGCGCACCCTTATTTTTCTATAATCAATTCATCATCGCCACTTGTCGTAACGAAACAAAATTTGGCACCATTTCCACCCACACCGAAAAATACTTTTATCGTTGGGCAGATCCCTACCCGCGCACCCTTGAAGACTTAGATCATGGAGCCAGTAGCCCCAACGACCAGCAGCGTCTCGTGGCAGGAATGCTTGACCATAATAACCTGCTAGAAATCATTCGCAACTTCACCCTCTTCTCCGTTAGCGACAAAGGCGAAACTATCAAAATTGTAGGGCGCTATCAACAGTTTCGCGCCGTCAAAAAAGCCGTGCAGCGCCTCCTAGAAGGCACAACTCCGCGATCGCGTAGCGGCATCATTTGGCATACCCAAGGCTCAGGCAAGTCCCTCACCATGATGTTTATGGTACGAGCCATGTATCGCCATCCCAACCTCTCCCAATGGAAAGTGGTATTTATCACCGATCGCACCCAGTTAGAGCAACAATTGGCAGAAACTGGTCAAAATATCGGTTTCACCGTCAAAGCCGCCGACAGTATTGCCAAACTTAAGGAACTCCTGCGTAGCGACTCCTCGGATCTCGTTATGGCGATGATCCATAAATTCCAAGAGCGTGATTTACAGGAAACTTTCCCCGAACTCAACCCCAGCACCAACATTCTGGTAATGACCGACGAGGCACACCGATCGCAATACAGCCTCCTGGGAGCCAATCTCGACAAAGCTATCCCCAACGCCTCTCGCATCGGCTACACCGGAACCCCCATCGACAAAACTGTGCGTGTCTTTGGCGATTACATCGACAGTTACACCATGCGCCAATCAATTGCCGATAAAGTCACTTTAGAGATAGTTTACGAAGGCCGTACCCATAACGCCGAAATACCAGACCAATCAGGTATGGACAGCGCCTTTGAAGATGTCTTTAGCGAATATAACCTTACCGAGCGCCTTCAAATTTTGGGCTATGGTTCCCGCGATGCTTACTTAGAAGCTGAATCAACCATAGCTACAAAAGCCGAGGATATCATTACCCATTATCTGCAATCAATTTTTCCTAATGGTTACAAAGCCCAAGTCGTAGCCACCTCTCGCGAAGCCGCCGTGCGCTATAAAACTCACCTCGATCTCGCCCTAGCCGATACTATTACTAAATTAGAACAATCTAACCCCCATAATCTCAACCTCGAACGCCTCAAAAAACTCAAGACTGATGTAGTTATTTCTGGTAATAACAACGATTTACCGCACCTCAAGGCATACTCTAACTCTTCCAAACACAAGACTACGATCAAAAGCTTTAAACTACCCTTTGATAGCGAAGATAGTGGTATTAGGGGTGAAATCGGCATTGTCATCGTTAATAATATGCTACTAACAGGCTTTGATGCCCCTATCGAACAGGTGATGTATCTCGATAAAGTTATCCAAGCTCATAGTTTGTTACAGGCGATCGCCCGTGTTAACCGTGTCGGTGGTGCGGATAAAGAAAAAGGCTTTGTTGTAGATTATGTTGGCATTGGGCATCACCTCAAGAAAGCACTCGATAACTACGACGAACGCGAACAAAAGGAAGTCGAAGACACCTTCAGTTTTCCCGAAGCAGAAATTCGCCAGTTAGAAGCAGACCATCGGGCGATTATGGAAATGCTTGCTCAAAAAGGACTCACTGACTTGAGCGATGTTGATGCCTTTTTCGATCTCTTTTATGATGAAGACATTCGCTTTGAGTTTATTCTAGCATTCAAAGAATTTACTCGCAGTCTTAACTTAGTTTTCCCGGCTAAAGAAGCCCTGCGCTATATGTCTGACTATCAGGCATTAACTAACATTAACGTGCAAGCTAGCAATCACTTTCGCGATTCTCGCCTTAGTATGAAAGGCATTCCCGCCAAACTACGAGCAATTACCGATGCTTACCTAATTTCCCAAGGTATCGATCTCAAAATTAAGCCGATTTCTATTTTAGATGATAACTTTGAGCGTGAAGTCAGCAAGCGCGATCGTACAAAAACCAAAGTTGCGGTTGTCGAACACGCTATTCGTCACCACATCGATACCGAACTAGATGATGACCCCGAGCTACAAGCCTCTTTTGCCGCAGCCCTTGCAGAAATCCTCGAACAATTCAAAGACAACTGGCAGACAATCTACGCAGAGTTAGAAAAACTACGTCAGCGCATTAAAAATGCCGAAAACGAGCCTACTTATGGATTGCACAAGAAAAAACAAATGCCTTTTTTTCGGATGTTCAAAACTGAATGTTTTGGTGATACAGAACTAGATGAAGCTCTGGTTGCCCAGAACGTGGCACTGACTCAACAAGTGTTCATGGTAATCGAACAAGAATTGCAACTTACTGGTTTTTGGGAAAGTATTCCCGCCTCTAATAAACTCCAATCTGAAATTCAGAAAATCCTCTTATCACCTGACTTTATACAATTACCTAACATAGTTCAAAATCGCAAGCGGATTATATCGCGAATAATGGAATTAGCTAAGAAAAATAATGATACCATTTTATACGCTGACTAAACTAGGCTGACTAAACTAAAATGAAACTTGACTACGAGATTGTATATTCTCCTAAACGCAAAAAGCTAACTATTACGGTTGAGCGAGATCGCTCTATTGTTGTTAAAGCACCCACTGGCACAGACCTCGAAAAAATTCAAAAAGTTGTAGAATCACGAAAACTATGGCTTTATGAAAAAACCCACCACGAACAAAAGTATCATCCGCCTCTCCCTCCCCCAGGAAAAGAATTAGTTAATGGTGAGTCTTTGCCTTATTTGGGGCGTAATTATCAACTGGAACTATCAGATAGTAATGAAGAAATTCAATTTGTTAGTAATCGATTTTTAGTACCTAAAGCACAAGCAAAACAGCGCGGTGAAGTTTTTAAGAACTGGTACATCCAAAAAGCTAAAGAACAGATTTTACCTCGCGTTCAAATTTATGCAGTACGTATGGGTGTAGAATTCAATCTAGCAAAAATCACAGATAGCAAATATCATTGGGGTTCCTGCACGTCTAAGAACAACCTAAATTTCAACTGGCGACTGATTAAAGCCCCCATGTTTGTCATAAATTATGTGATTGTTCACGAATTAGCCCATCTGCTAGAAAGTAATCACACATCCATATTTTGGAATATAGTCGCCGTCCAAGTCCCAAATTATCAACTTGCAAAAAACTGGTTACGCGATAACGGTAATACGCTAGAACAAGATTTTTAGATTTTACAGGGTGACAACCCCTTCAAAAGCTTGATAAAATCAAGGACATAGCCATGTTTGTCACCCCAGCAGCTTTACCACTTAAATGCGGGCTAGGACGATCGCTTTTACCCATCCACCTCCTTCAATCCATTTTCCAGTAACATCCGCACGATATCCACTCAGCTTGCATACCGCGTCCCTTGTCAAGAATCCGCAAAGTCTTACCCGCCGGGTCAAAGTTACTGACACTCAACTGACTAACTTCGTTTCAAAGTATTACCCCACAGCAGGCGCACCAAAGCATAATGACGCTTCCCAAACAAATCCGTTATGCCAACATTTCTCTACAATTTATTTTCGCGTCCGGCCCCAGCCCCCGCCGCGCTGTCAACTCCTCTTCTCTTTCTCTGTAAAAGAGAAAACAGCGGAGAGCGGCCTGCCTGCCCTAAGTAGGGCTTGCTGAATAAGCCTAAAACCCTTACCTCAAAAGACTTTGACTCGCGTTCGGCGTTGACAACGTGTAAGAC